>JAQTVL010000565.1 GCA_028706835.1 Phycisphaerae bacterium
GTTCATTCCGAACAACAACCCGGCGCCGCCCAACGGCCCGCACCCCTTCGTCAAGTACACCAACCAGGTGGAGATCGCCGGCTGGCGGTGCAATTACTACAAGGGCGGCGGCAGTCACGATGTTCCGATGGAAGGGCCCACGCTCACATCCATGCCGCGTATCTTTGACTACAAGACCGCCCGAGGCATACAGGACAAGCAAACGCTCGTCCAGGTGATATACAACACAAGAAGAGACATAACCCTGGAAATAGAGACCGGCATGGTTGTGCGATCCCCCTGACTGAGCGTGGCGCCCGATGAACGACATACGGTTCGACAGAATGTGTGAGCGATCGCAATCTGCCGCGGCAGGGTTCACTCTTGTTGAGCTCCTGGTGGCAGTCACGCTGCTGGTCCTGATCATGCTGGCGACGACCTACATCTTTTCCACCAGCACCGAGGTCATCAGCGAAACTCAGGGGGTAAGCGAGTGCAATATTCGCCTGGGGGCGTTTGAGCAGGTGTTCCGCCGTGACATCAAGAACATCGAGCACCAGGGTTTTCTCATCATGGGCGCCCGCCGGCAGGAGGCCTACGGCAGCCGGCGGCAGGCCGAGATCGAGCTTAAGCAGACCTTCCGCGACGACTGGCTGATGTTCCTCACCGGCAGCGAGGTGGCAGGCTCCGTTGAGAATCGGGCCTACGGGCAGACGGCAAAAGTATACTACGGCCACAGCGCCACGAGCGACCCGTTGGCCTGGCAGGCGGTCGATCAGACAAGTTGGTTCCCGTATACGCAGGGCGCCTGCGCCACCAGGCTCAGCCAGTTTGCCACCGAATGGACGCTGCTGCGGGAAGAGTTGATCCTTATTCACCAGTTTCGCGCCGGCAGTACCGGGGGACAGGGCCTGGAATACGGCGGCATAAGCCAGTACGGCACCGGCGCCCTGTATTTGCGGGACATATTCAACTACGTGTACCGCAATTTCCGCTGGACCTTGTGGCCCAATGAAGGGTATATGGGCAGCGTCACGGTCAACCACGGCCCGGCGGGCAGCGCTACCGGACGACTGGCCATCTATGAGCCGATCTACTACCACACGTTCTCCAGCTACGGTACCGGCGATCAGAGCGGCTTTCGCGCCTTGGCCCACTGCTCCCGGTTCCAAATGCAATACGCCATGCCCGCCGACCTGCGGGCCGGCCCGAACGGTGGCGTCCTTTGGCGCGACCCCGCCATGCACGACCCGGCCAACGTGGCCGCGGTCCCCACGGGCGGCTTCAACGTCGCGGTCGTTGCCGACCCGAACGCCGGCCGCACGGTCTTCGCCCCGGGCGACGTCTGGCCGGCTCTGGTCAAGTGTACCGTCGAGGTCTGGGACCCTCTCGAACGCACCGACGGCGGCAGGAGCGCAACGTTTGTCGTCCCGGTTCCCTGAACGGCAGCGGCAGGGGCGTCCCCCCGTTCTTGGCGGCGCTGAAAGTCCTGCGGTTTCCGACATGGGCAAGATGCCCATGCCGCATCGCAACCGCCCGCCACTTCTCGCAGCTACGGCAACGTGGATTGCGTGGGCGCCAAGGGCAAGTCGCCGAGCCCGGCGATTCCGATGTGGTGGCCGCAAGCCCTGGCCGTGGACGATCAGACCGCCTACGTTGGCGATCGGCTGAACCGCCGCATCTTCGCCGTCACGCTCGACGCCTCCGCAACCGCGGAGTGCGCCATTCCGTAACCGATCGCGATCCCTCGCGTTTGTCTTGTTCTTCCGCTTGCGTCTTCGCAATCTCGGCGATGCAGTCGCGCGCCGGCGATCCCAAGTGAAGGATGACGGCCTCTCACGTTTGTCAATCCTCTATAATGGCCTCATGTCCGAAGTCGCCCTCGTGCTGCTTTACTCCCGCGAGTCCCGGAACAGCATTAACGTGCTGGTCGGGTCGATCGAGTCCGCGCCGGGGCTGCGCGACGTCGATATCCGCCTGCCGCCCGACTACCCGCGCCTTCGCGATGAGATCGTTCGGCTGGCCGGGCGGCGGGTGATTGTCGGCGTGTCGATGTTCACGCCGCAACTTCCCGAGATGCGAACGCTCGCCCGGCGAATCCGCCGGCAGTTCGGGCGCGAAGTGCTCCTGGTCGCCGGCGGCCCGCACCCCACGGCTGACCCGATGAGCGTGCTGCTGGCCGGCTTCGACGTTGTCGCCGTCGGCGAAGCCGAGCAGACCATCCGCGACCTGGCCGCCGCCGTCCGCGATGGCCTCGCCTGGCCGGGTGCCATGTCTGCGACGGTTGTTCTGTCGCAGGCATGTCCGCCCCGCGCGGGCATGGCTGGCCCGCCGTCCAAAACGGCCGGACGGCGTTCCAGCCATGGCACCCAGCAGATGACGGGTAGCGAACCACCCATTGCCGCCGTCCGTGTGGGACACCCGCCATCGGGTGTCGGGGAAGCCTGGCGGGCCGTGCGGGGCCTGGCGTACCTCGACGCGGCGGGCCAACTCCACCGCACGCCGCGGCGGCCGACGGTTTCGCTCGACGACTTCCCGCCGTTCCCCATCCGGCGTCGAAAGTGCGGGCCGATCGAGATTACCCGCGGCTGCCCGTTCGCCTGCGGCTACTGCCAGACCGCCCACCTGTTCGGCACGAAGCCGCGGCATCGCAGTGTCGCGAGCGTCGCGCGGTGGGTGGCGGAGATGGCCGGCCGAGGCCGGGCCGATGTCCGCGTGCTCTCCCCGAACGCATTTTCCTACGGCTCGCCGGACGGCCGGTCGGTGAACCTGGCGGCGATGGAGGAACTGCTGGCCGCCATGCGTCGCGAGGTCGGGCCGGGCGGGCGGATCTACTTCGGCTCGTTCCCCTCGGAGGTCCGCCCGGAGCACGTGAGCGAGGCCGCGATCGCGCTGGTGCGGCGCTACGCCGACAACGACAACTTGATCATCGGCGCCCAAACGGGCAGTCAGCGGCTGCTCGACGCCTGCCATCGCGGCCACACCGTCGCCGACGTGGTGCGGGCCGTCGCGCTGACGCGGGCCGCCGGGCTGGGCGCGAACGTGGATTTCATCTTCGGCCTGCCGGACGAGGCCGACGCCGACGTGGCGGAGACGATCGCGTTGATCGAGCAGTTGGCCGCGATGGGCACGACGATCCGCGCCCACACCTTCCTGCCCCTGCCGCAAACCCCCTTCGCCGCCGCCCGCCCCGGCCGGCTCCGCCCGGTTGTCCGCAAGCTCCTCGGCCGGCTCCAGCACGAAGGCAAGCTGATCGGCCTATGGTGGCGTCAGCAGCGCACGGCCGCCCGGATCGCGCGGCCACGGACCGGAAAAGATTGAACCGCGGAGAACGCAAAGAGCGCGGAGAAGACGGGGGGTTCTAAACTCGGCA
>JAQTVL010000042.1 GCA_028706835.1 Phycisphaerae bacterium
CGACCCGAAGCCGGGCACATTGGACCGCCTCTGCCGCGAGCACGGCGGCCGGCTGCTCGGATCATTGTCGCAGTTAGCCGACCTGAACCTCGCCCCGACAAAGACCTCGCGCCCGCTCTGGCCGGTGCTGCTGCTGGCCGCCGTGGTTCTCTGGCTGGCCGAGGTGATCGTGTCGCGAGCCAGGCGGGACTGAACGTTCGTGAAGGAACAACTGAGTGAAATCGAGCCGCGAGCGGAAACTCGCGGGGCCTTGCGGTGACGGATACTTCCCCGACCGCCAAGACAAAACAAGCCCAGGCACAAAGCCCAGGCTTGCTCCTCCCCGAAGACCTTGAATATCGATGCAGCTCAGGCAGTACGACGCCGGCGAATTCCGGCGCCGATCATCGCCAGGCCGCCGAACGCCAGGAAGGCCATCGTCGCCGGCTCGGGGACGGGGGCCCAGTGCAGCAGCACGTCGCCGCCGGCGTTGGTCGTGCTGAACTGCCCGAACGTTGTCCAGTCGTTGGTAATATTGCCCTGATCGAAGTTGGCAATCCCGCTTGCGGGGCCGTCGATGATCAGCCAGTCATGGGCCGCCGCCCAGAACGGGTCCGCGGACGGGGCGACTCCCGTGCCCAGGAACGTCGGCACGAGCGTTGCGCCGGCGTCGATGGTCAGCGAGCCCCCGGATACCATGGCCTGGTCGAAGGTGTAGTTCGGAGCGGCGCCTTGCACGTCAGTCTCGCTGTTGAGTTCCCACGTGTACGCGCCGTTGATCGCCAGCCCGGCCGAGAAGGTCGTCACGCCCGCGCTGAGGCCGGGGTCGAGGTAGGCCCCGACCGGCACGGTTACACCGCCGGCCTCGGCGAACGTGCCGTTGCCGCCAATCTTGCCGCTGGTGAAGGTGAACTCCCGCGAGAAGGTGACGCCGGCCGCCGTCGCCAACTTGCCGCCGTCGATCGTGACGGCGCCATGCACGCCGAGGGCGCCGCCGAACTCAGCCGTCAAACCGCTCCCAGCCGACGTGATGTCGATCACCGTTCCTCCGGGCGTGCCGGCGAGTTTGAATGTGTCGCCGCTGATGTCCCGGATGTAGTAGACCGTGCTGGGATCGAGCCCGCCGGGATTAGCCGTGGGAACGGGGAACATCACGGTCTGGTTGGCCGACATGCCGGATGCGCCAAACCCAGTCACCGTGATGATGTTGTTGACCAGGTCAGTGACCGTTGCGCTCATTGCGGCGTGGTCACTGGCGCCAACGATCAGCGTGCCATCGCTGACCGTCGTCGTGCCGGAATAGCCATTGATCGCCGAAAGCGTCCAACTTCCCGGTCCGTCCTTCACCAGCGACGTGGCCCCGGACTTGAGGGCGGTAATGCCGATCACGGAGGTAGTTAAGTCCCCAATGATCGGGGCCAGTGTGTTGGCCCCGGCGTTCGTTCCGGTCAGCGTCAGAATCCGCGGCCCGACGCCCACGTAGGCGATCGCCCCGGCATTGGTGAAGCCGAGGGTATCGGCCAGCCCGTCCCCGGAGGCGTCAAGCGTGCCGCCCGCGGCGCCGAGCGTGAACAGGCGGTTGGTGCTCTGTGGACTGCCGAAGGCGCCGATGAATCGCAACGTGCCGCCGTTGAGGACCAGGCTGCTCGCCGTGTTGGCCGACTTGCCGATGGCGCTGTCTACGCCGCCGTCCGCCAGTCGGTTCACCTCGAGGACGCCGTTGTTGATCGTCGTAGCGCCGGTGTAGGTGCTGGCAACGGTGGGGTTCAGCCTCAGCGTGCCGGGCCCGCTCTTGGTCAGGGCGTTGACGTTGGCCCCATTGGGAACGATCTGGGATGTGACCCCCAGCCAATCTGTTGCCTCCGCCGTGCGGATCACCAGTTCAGTATTGGTTCCGGCGCCGGCCTTGAGGGTCCCGTAGCGAATCCTGCCTTCGCCGCCGCCAGTCTTCAGGATGCCGTTCACGGTCACGACCTGGCTCGGGTTGGCCATCGCGAGGATGTCGGCCCCGGCAATCTTCAACGTGGTGAAGGTGGCCGTGTTCTGCGCCGTGATGTCCCCGGTGATCTCCTGGTGGGTGGCGCTGGCCAGAGAGGTCGTGGTTCCGCTGGTGACGAACCCGCTGTCGGTTCCGTACGCCGGGGCTCGAACGAAGCCTCCGGCCGAGTTCATGTAGGCGTAGTTGTCGCCGCCGAAGAACTCGCCCTGGTTGATGTACCCCAGGGCTGCGCCGGTGAGGGCGATCTTGTTGTCGGTCCCGTTTGCTCCGCCGTTGAGGTCGACGACGAAGTTGCCGGTCGCGCCGGCAGTCCGCGCTGCCAACGAATTGAACGTCAGACTGACGGTCTGCAACGTGGTACGGGTGGACTGAACCGTCCCGTCGCCCGCGGAGAAGGTGAGGGCCCCCAGCGTTTGCGACTTGGGTCCGAGCGCGGTCGTGTTATCGTACTTGAACGTGCCACCGTTAAATCCCAAGGCCACCGTCCCCACCGTTCCGCCGGCCCCGGCGTCTAACGTGAGCAGACCGGCATGGACGCTCAAAGACCCCGGCCCGGCGCTGGTGCCGGACAATGTCTGTCCGCCCAGGCCGCTCTTGACCACCGCAATGTTGACGCCGCCGCTGGTGGCGGGGAATGACCCCGAAAAATTGGGATTCCCAGAAGCCGGCGCCAGAACCAGAGTCTTACCTCCGCTAGAAGAGTACGTAAAGGCTCCTGTTCCGGCCACCCCGCCGACGGTCTCAAACAACGAACCCGTCGAATCCGCGTCCCAATACCAAGTTCCCCCAAGGGTTACCAACGCGGTGTCAGCGATGGCGTTAGACAGACTGTAGGTTGCCCGACCTGTCGTCTGAATCTTTGCGCCCGCGTTGATCGTTATGCTGGTGCCGGGGATGGTCCCAGTGTAAGGGGCAACGGTGCCGGTCCCCCCGATCGTCGTCCCTCCGGTGTAGGTGTTGACGCCGTAGAGGTTCATGGCGCCGGTGCCGGTCTTGGTCAAGCTTCCGGCGCCGCTGAGGGTGCTGGAGTAACTGGCGACAGCGTTGTTGCCGCCGACCGTGAGGGCCACGGCGTTGCCGCCGTTGTCCGTCAGGGAGATCGGAACCGACCCGCTCAGGGCGCCGAAGGTGAAGGCGTGACTGCCGACGCTCGAATCGAAGACCACGCTGCCGGCCGACCCGTTGAACGTGCTGGACTGCAACGCGAGTGAATTGGACAGATTCAGCGTGCCGGCGTTCAGGGTTGTGGCGCCGGTGTAGGTGTTGGCCGCGGACAGCGTCAGCGTGCCCGGCCCGCTCTTGGTCAGGGAACTGGTCCCGCTGACCAGGATGGGCGTGCTGACGGTCAGGGCATCCGTGGCGGCGTTGGTGCGAATGACCAATTCGGCGTTGTTGGCCGCCTTGATGCCGCTGCCGCCGCTGATCGTGCTGAGGCCTGCCCCCGTCTTGAGAATGCCGTTGACCGTGGTGGTCGCGCCGCCGGCAAGAGTGAAGTCATAGGCTCCGGCGATTTTGAACGTGGTGAACGTCTGGCCGTTGGCCTCGGCGGTGACGCTGCCGGTGATCTGCTGATGGGCGATGGAGGCGAGCGACGTGGCGCCCGCGCTGGTTGCGGTGGTGCCATCCGTGCCGTAGTTGATGCCGCGGACAAAGGTATTCAGGCCATCCATCCAGGCGTAGCTGCTCCCGCCGAAGAACGTGCCCTGGTCGATGAAACCGGCGGCCTTGGTCAGTTGGATCTGGCTGTCGGTCCCGTTCGCTCCGGGGGTGCCGCCGAGGACGAAGTTTCCGGTCGCGCCGGCGGTCCGGGTCGGGGCCCCCAGGGTCAGCGTCACGGGCTGCAACACAACGCGGTTGGTCTGGATCGTGCCCTCGCCGGCGGAGAAGGTCAGTGCGCCAAGAGTCTGCGCCACGGCCCCGCCCGCGCCCGTATTGTCGTAGTTGAAGGTGCTGGTCGTTCCCGAGAGGGTCAGCGGCGCGGTGGCGGCCATCGATCCGCCGGCCCCGGCGGCCAATGTCAGCGTGCTGCCGGAGATCGTCGTCAGCCCGGTGTAGGAATTGCTCCCGGAGAGGCTCAGCGTGCCCCCGCCGCTCAGCGTGAGGGTTCGGCCCGCCACGTCCTGGCCGATGGCGCTGCTGACGGCCAACGTGCCGCCGCTGGCGACGTACCAGGCCTGGTTAGCGCCGAAGGTCAGCCCGGTCGCGCTGACGGTGTTGGTGCCCGAGGTGTTCAGCGACTGGATGCCGTAGGCATTGTTGGTTATCCCGTTGCCGAGGGTCAGGGTGAAGGCCCCGCCCAGATTCCAGCCGCCCGCCGCGGGGTTGGCGAATTTCAGTCCGGCGACCGAGCGGCTGGCCGTGAGCGTCGGTTGGTTGCCCACCGCGCTGTTGAACATCGCCACGTCGCCGGTGGTCAGGATGTTGTTGGCTGGGATGGCGGAGCCGGACCAGTTGCCGCCGGCACCGCCGACCTCAAAGTCCGTACTGGCGGTCCCGGACCACATGATCAGCCCGGCTAACACCGGGCTCTCCGCGGCAACGCCGATGG
The DNA here is from genome assembly GCA_028706835.1 of Phycisphaerae bacterium. Classification (GTDB taxonomy): domain Bacteria; phylum Planctomycetota; class Phycisphaerae; order JAJVII01; family JAJVII01; genus STB-87. The sequence goes on from JAQTVL010000042.1 coordinate 4,527, forward strand.
TCAGAACGGAAACCAGTGCGAGTGTCAGCTTGAAGTTCCTGCGGGTCATAGTCACGACACCTTTCTCCGCCACTGCGGCGCCACAACACCGGGAGGCCGGGCTGTCCCGTCTGGCCATCGCTCGTCGCCCTCCGTCGGGCAGGCGATGCGCCAAACATTGGCTCCTCAACTACGGAGAGTACGGAGCAAACCGCGTGCCAAAGCCCACAACAACCGATATATTTCCGCAACAACAATGCGCAAGTCGTGTTATTGGCGTGTCTTACGCAACAGAAACTACTTTGTTAATCCCGCCTTTCGCGAGTTCATCAACTGTTATCTTATGTTTAATTATTGACACACGACTTATTCGAATGTTACTCTATTCGCTGTAAGTCTTTTACTATGAACCCCATATGACAGCATCCAATCTCCACATCGGACATGCGGGCCGGCTGGTACGCCGGGTGGCGGGTTTGTTGCGGGAGGAACTGCGGCAGGCCAGCCCCGGCGAAGCATTGCCGCCAGCCGACGAGATGACCCGCCGATATCGCTGTTCGATGACCACGGTGCGTAGCGCGCTGGCGATGCTCCGTCAGGAGGGCCTGATCGAGACGGCGCACGGCGTTGGCTCGTTCGTCGCCAGGCCGGCGGCGGGCCGGGGGGTGGTCGGCCTGCTGTGGTTTGGATCGATTCGCAATCTCGTCCGCATGGAGTATTTCCGCCAGATCACGTTCGGCATCATGGAAGAAGCCGACGCCTGCGGCAAGCAGCTTCACCTGATGCCGGCCAAGAAGCGCAGTCCGGTGGCGGTGCGGATCGCCGACCTGCAGGATTTCCCTCTGGGCCAGGTTGAATCGGTGATTTCGGCGGAGGTGTTCAATCGCCCGCTGCTGGCCCTGCTCGGCAGCCGAATGATCACCGTCTCGATCGATTTCGACTGCCACGAGCCGGGCGTCAGCAGTTGCGCCCTCGACCACGCCGCAACGATGCGCCAGCTCGTCGAGCCGCTGTGGATGCTCGGGCATCGGCGGATCGGCATGGTCGGCCCGGTGACGCACGTGACCGACCCGGCCCATGCCGCCCGGCGGGACGCGTTTCTGGCGGAGTTGCGAGGCCGCGGTGTAGCCGCCGATGCCAACTGGCTGTTTCACTCGTCCGGATCGAGCGCCTCGGTCACAGCCGCCGACGCCTACTGCGCCATGCCGCGTAGCCAAAGGCCGACGGCCCTCATCACCACAGTGGCCGACGTCGACTGGTGGTTGTTGGGCACATTGCTGGCCCGCGGGGTGCGAATCCCGCAGGATCTCAGCGTCGTGTCGATACGGGTCAGCCAGCCGTGGATCACCTGGGCTCGCGAGTTGTGGGCCCTGCGGCTGGAGCCGGACGCGCCGCCCCCGTCGTTGCAGGTCGATCCGATGGATGAGAAATACGCCCCGCTGCGATCCATGATGGTCGCGGGCCTGAGCCTGCCGTTCGGCGAGATGGGGCGATGGGCCGTCCGGGAGGCCCAGCGCCGTTCGGCGGACCCAGCCAGCCAGCCGGAACACAAGTCGTTCGGCGGCGAGTTCCTGCCCGGCAACACGCTGGCCCCGCCGCCAACCGGGTAGCGGAAGAGAGAGGGGCGAAGGGGCGACAAGACTGCGAAGAGGCAAGCGGATCGCCGGGCACGGGAGGGATCGCCGAGGTTACACCGTATTGAAGCCCCGGCCGGCGGCGTCGTTCCCCCTCATGAGTCGATCTCGGACTGATACCCAATCCGCTTTCGCGGCGGTTCCGGGGGCGGGGCCATCAACTGCCGCATGGCCTGGATCAGTGCGACGATCTGCCCGTCGTGCTTGTCGAACTTCCGTTCAAGTTCCGCGAGTTTGGCGGCCAACTCCGCGTTCTGGAGCAGCATCCGGCGCAGCCGGACGAACGTCCGAACCACGAACACGCTTGCCTGCACGGCCCGCGGCGAGTTCAACACGTTGGCCGCCATGATCGCCCCGTGCTCGGTAAAAGCGTAGGGGCGGTACTTCGGGTTGGCCCCGCGCTTCAAGGTGCCAAATCGGCGCCTTGAAGGCTCGGCGGCGCCCTTTAAGGTCACATTCTGTGACCTTGAATCCTGGCCCACGGCCTCGGAGGAACTTGAAATCGAAAATTGCGATATCAAAGACATCGCCTCCTCCCAGGTCAGTTGGAACATGAAATCCGCTGGAAAACGATCCAAGTTCCGTTTGACGGCCCGATTCAGGGCCTTCGTCGCCACCCCGTAGAGCTCCGCCAGATCGCGGTCCAGCATCACCCGCTCGCCACGCAGCAGCAGGATCATCCCGGCGATCTTCTCGTCCGGCGAACCGGCCATCGCAATCCCCCGGCTGCCCTTTGAGGTGGTCACAACGTGTGACCGCTTCCGCGTGCTCATCTTCCACCCCTTCGCTTCAAGGGCATGTTCAGTTCCGTCCTGACGCGGGACAGCGGGTGCGGATTGTTTGGGCCGAATTCGGGCGATTCGCTCATCGGGCGACCTCCCTGGAAAGCCGGGGCAGATGATAAGCCCGGAGTTCCGCGCGCACCATACAAAATTCCGGGCGTGGTTCAAGACCGGCTCGGAAGGGGGCGGGGAATGCAGGGAATCTGTTTTGCGAAGAGGCGAGCGGATCGCCGGCAAGGGCGTCTCTGTTTGGGTCGTGAACCACGCGTGGGCAACTCTCGATTCAGGGCTCGCGGGCAACCCTTGAGATTCGGCGAGCGTCACGCCGACAGCAAAAGCGGGGCCTTCGTCCCACGCACTCCAAAAGCGGGCTGCGCCCGCGAGGGGAAGAACGGCCACGACGGAGCATGGGCCCAGAAGGCGCGGGCGTCCAAGAGCAAGAAACGGGACCCCCACTGCGGCTAAAGCCGCACCTCCCCCGCTGCGCGGGAGAGGCGTGAATACGCGCGGGAGAGGCGTGAATACGGGCGGGGCGCGGGCCTGCGGAATACGCGGGGTGCCAGAATGGATGGCGCGTCACGGCAGGCCTAGGGGAGGGAAAAGATGCGCGGGTACAAGAAAGCCGCCCAGCAGAGCGGCTCTGCTGGGCGGTAAGTCTGTCGCTCGCCAGGGGGGTAACGAGCGACCCTATCGGCAGGCCTGACCCCTTTTGCCTCAACCCTCACCGCATCCCGCGTCGTGGGCCAGGGAAACCGGGTGCTCGACTTGCCGCGGGGCTTAAGAGGCAGCCGGTTTCCGATATCGCGTCGGTCAGGCCTATGGTCTCTGGCGTCCGGGCGAGGAAGCTGGCCTCGCCGTGCTATCTGTTGATAATTACTAGCAAATAACGTGCCAGAGCGGGGGGCGGGTTGTTCGGATTTTCACGAATCAGGCGTATGTGGTTGCGCGGCATGGCGTTAGTTAGTTGGCGATCGTGCAGGAACCGGCGGATGGCCGGGCCGGGGTGGGTAATATTGCCCACTGTTGGTGGCCAATGTTGATCTGCGGCAACGTGTTTGTCCCCAGCCGGGGGCGGCGGAAGCCCCCTCTCCCTTGCTCCCTCCCCCGGCGGGGGAGGGAAAGACTGCGGTCAGGAGCTGCGTAGCTCGCGGAGGGCGTCCAAAAGCGACTGGAAGTCGGCGGCGGGCGGGGCGATCAGCTCCATGGGCGTCCCGGTGATGGGGTGGCGAAACTGGAGCCGGTGGGCGTGAAGGGCTTGCCGACGGATGAGAGGGTCTTCCGGAGCGGCGCGAAGGCGGTCGGAAGGGGAGTCATCGCGCGTCAGATCGGCCCGGGTGACCTTTCGGCCGCCGTAATCCTTGTCGCCGACGATTGGATGCTTGATGAAACTCATGTGAACGCGTAGCTGGTGCGTTCGACCGGTCTTCGGCTCAAGCTGGATCAGCGTAAAGCCGCGAAAACGCTCCAGCACGCGCCAGGTCGTCATCGCCGCCTTTGCCTGCGGATTGTCGAAGTCCACCGCGAATCGCTCGCGTACATGACGATGCCGCGCAAGCGGAGCGTCAATCCGATCAGCCGACAGGTCAAGCCGCCCATGCACGATCGCCAGGTATTCCTTGTGTATCCGCCTGGCCTCGAACTGCCGGCTCATGCGCCACAGCGCCTCGTCGGTCTTCGCCACGAGCATGATGCCCGTCGTGTCGCGGTCCAGCCGGTGGATGATGCCCGGCCTGAACGGATCCGACCCCTTCGCCAGTTGCCCCGCGTAGAACACCAGCCCGTTGACCAGCGTGCCGTGCGGATTGCCGCGGGCCGGGTGAACCAGCACCCCCGCCTGCTTGTTCACCGCCAGCAGGTATTCGTCCTCCCAGATGACATCCAGCGGGATCGGCTCGGGCAGGATTTCCTTCGGCTGCGGCGGCGGCAGCACCACGTCGACCACGTCGCCGGGGCAGAGCTTGCGGCTCGCCTTCACCGGCTGGCCGTTCACCGTCACCGCCCCAGCCTCGATCAGCCTCTGTATGGCTGACCGCGAGAACCGCGGAAACCGCGAGGGCAGGTACTGGTCCAGCCGGCGGTTGGTGAGGTCTTTGCGGACGAGCACGCTCGCGTGCTCGGCGCCGTCTTCCTCGATGGAATCCTCGGCGTCAGCCTCGGGCACCGATTCGGGCGGCTGGTCGTCCGGATCGACGGTCATCGTCTACCTGGAATCCTTCTGCGTCATCGGCTTGGCCGACGCGCTCGGGGCCGGCAGCGGCGGCATATCGATCTTGAACGGCTCGTCCCCCAGGCCCGGGATCGGCGTCTCCGCCGAGGTCGTCGGCGGCGCCGTCCACGTCGCAAACGTGATCCGGCTGGCCTCCGTCAGGTCCGACAGCCGCAGGTCCGCGATCGCCGCCAGGCCCGGGTCGGCCATCTTGTCGTTGTTCACCTTCAGCAGCGCGTCGCGGGCCTTGCCGAATTCCGCGCGATCCGCATAGATGCCCGCGAGGTCCAGCCACGCCGTCGGCGTCGCGATCGGGTGATACTTCTCGCGCTCGACCACCAGCTTGAGCGCCTCCTCCGCGCGCGACAGCAGATCGCGGGCCGCCCCGCTGCGGGCCGAATCGATCGCCCGCTGGCGGGCCTGGAGCAGCAGCATGTGCCCCTGGTAATACAGCGCCCACGACGTCACCGGCGGCGTGTTCGCATAGTCGCTGGCCACCCGCCCGAACTCCTCCGCCGCCTTGCCCAGTTCCGACGACTTGCCGGTCGCCAGCGCGTCGAACAGTTTGTTCTGGGCCGCGTTGAAGTCGTTCCACGCCTTGTTGGTTCTTGCCTCGCGCTGGTAGCCCACGTAGAACACCACCGCGACGACCAGCACGATCAGCACCGCCAGCCCGACCAGCAGCTTGGCGTGCTGCTTGACCAGTTCCGGCGCCCGCTGGAGGTAGTCAGCCAGTTGGTTCGTTCTGAGCTTGTGGCGTTCGTCAGCCCGCATGGATATCCTCGTCCAGGGTAAAAGTGTTGGGATCGCGCCCGCCGAGGATAACCCCGGCATCGTAGAATTATGAAGTTTACCAGCCCCCGGCTGAATGCTCAAGGCCCAGCCGCGGGGTAAAATGACCAGGTTGGGCGCGACGGGAATTGGTGGCGACCGAGGTCCGTCTTTTCGTGGAGTGCGGTAGCGCAGCTACCGCTTTCGCCGGCAACACAGACGGCCCGTGGCGACCCAGGCCGCCTGCGGCTTCCGCTTGCCTCTTCGCCGCAGGCAAAGCGGGAGCTACGCTCCCGCACTCCACAAACGGCGATGAACCGCCGTCGCCGCCAGAGGTTCGCTCGCACCCGTAGAGGACGCCCCATGCCCGAACTGCCCGAGGTCGAGACCGTCGTCCGCACGCTCCGCCCGCACCTCATCGGGCGGGCGCTGGGCGACATCCTCGTCGCCGACCGCCGCGTGCTGCGAACCCCGCGATCGCGACTGGCCTCCCGGTCCGCCCGCCAGTTGCAGGTCGCCGCCGTCGAGCGCATCGGCAAATTCATCCGCATCCGCCTGTGCCCCGCCGTTTCTTGTGGGGCACCCGCCCCCGGGTGTCAACCGCCTGCGAAGCAGGCGGAACTCCCCTCCCCGCTCGCCCGGACGATGACACCCGAGGGCGGGTGTCCCACGAAGAGAATCGCCGCGCCCGACAATCTCACCCTCGCCATCCACCTCGGCATGTCAGGCCGACTGCTCGTCGTCCCTGCCGATTCCCCCGTCCCGAACCACACGTATTTCCGCATTCATCTTCATTCCGAATTCCGAATTCCACATTCCGAATTGCGTTTTCAAAACCCCCGTTGGTGCATGGGCGGCCTGTGGCTAACCGGTGACTCTGACCCGCTCGACCCCGCCGCCGCGCTCGGCCCGGACCCGCTGCGGATTTCCCGCGACGAGTTCGCCGCCCTGCTCCGCCGCCACCGCCGCCAGATCAAGGCCCTCCTGCTCGACCAGGCCGCGTTAGCCGGCATGGGCAACATCTACTCCGACGAGTCCCTGTTCGCCGCCTCCATCCACCCGCGAGCCATCGCCAGCCGCCTGTCCGCCGCCCGCGCCGCCCGCCTGTGGTCCGCGATGCGCGACCGCCTCTCAAGAGCCATCCGCCGCGGCGGCTCAACCCTGCGCGACTACCGCAACGCCGACGGCGAGTCGGGTTGGTTCCAACTCGCATTGAAGGTCTATGGCCGGACAGGCCAGCCCTGCCCCGCCTGCGGCTCCGCCATCCGCCACAACGTAACCGCAGGCCGATCCACCCACTTCTGCCCGCGCTGCCAGAAGCGATGATTCCTCCCCCTCCCTCGCGGGCAAAGGTATCTACGTACGCTCCGCCGCCCCAGGCGTAGAACAGGCTGCATTATTCTCTTCGCTGTTTATGGAGTGCGGTGTCGAGTCCGCCGTTCGTGAGCGCAGCGAGTCGAACGGCGGGCGAGGCACCGCTTTGCTCGGCGCGAGAACGTCGTCGGCCCGCAAGAGAAAGCGGTGACTTGCCGCTTCGCGGCTGCGACACCGCCCGTTCGATGGCGCTCAGGGCGGGGTGAGCATGGTCGAACCCCGCACTCCCAAACGGCGAAGAGGCTGACGGGCGGTCTGGCCGATCCGAAAAACCGTTGGGGTCTTGCAGGGCTCCGGCGTTCCGCGAAAGCGGGGCCTTCGTCTTCGCACTCCAAAGGCGGGTTCGCCGGGTTTTTTCGGCCTTTTCACTGGTTGTTGTTGGGAAATACGGCATTGGGGACCGACTGGCCAATGCCCAGGCTGGCATCATATCAAGAGCGGATTAATGATATGCATACACTTAGTCGTATGGCTAATTTTAGTGTAATGGGTGATTGTGGCTTGATTTTTGATTTTCGCATGCTAAATTTATGGTGCGAGGTAAATCTGGGTTTCAGGAGACAGATATGGGAGAAGCCGCAAACAAACAGAAATTCGCAAATCCGTTCCGGCCGGGAGCAGGGCACATGCCACCATACCTGGCCGGGCGTGAGACTGAGACAAGAGAGTTTGCCAGACTACTCGAACAGCAAATTATCTTGCAGAACCTGATCCTTACGGGACTGCGAGGTTTGGGCAAGACGGTTCTCCTGGAAACCTTCAAGCCGATGGCCATTCGGTCTGGTTGGCTGTGGGCCGGTACGGACCTATCCGAGAGCACCAGCATCACCGAGTCAAACTTGGCGATTCGCCTGCTCACCGATCTTGCTGTTGTGACGTCATCTATTGTCGTGGGCACGGAAGAACGCAATAGGATCGGCTTTAGACCCGACACGGAGCGTACCAGAACAACGCTGGACTACGGATTCCTGGCCAGACTATTTGACGCCACGCCTGGATTGGTCGCCGACAAACTCAAGGCGGTCCTGGAGACCGTGTGGTCGTGCCTTCAACAGATCGGAAAGCGGGGTATCGTCTTTGCCTATGACGAGGCGCAGAACCTCGCGGACCACGCAAGCAGAGATCAGTATCCGCTCTCCCTTCTGCTGGACGTATTCCAGTCCATACAGCGGAAGAACATTCCCTTCATGCTGGCTCTGACGGGATTACCCACGCTCTTCCCCAAACTGGTGGAGGCGAGAACCTACTCTGAGCGTATGTTCCATGTCATCTTCCTAAACCCCCTCAGCGAGAAAGAAACAACCGAGGCCATCCAGAAGCCTGTTGCCGACCACAAGTGCCCCGTGCAAATTCATGACGCGTCAATTAAGACAATCTGGTCTATCACCCACGGCTACCCGTACTTCGTCCAGTATGTGTGCCGAGAGGCTTTTGACCTATGGATACAGAACATGGACAACGGGCAACCGCCCACGAGCATTCCGGCGGATGCGTTGGTTCGCAAACTGGACACCGACTTCTTCTCGGGGAGATGGGCCAAGGCGACAGATCGGCAGCGAGAGTTGCTGGGGGTCATAGCGCAACTCCCAAACTGCGATGCGGAATTCACCGTGCAGGATGTGGCGGAACATCCCGCAAACCAGGCCCTGACCAGGCCATTTAGCAGCAGTCACATCAACCAGATTCTTGCCGCCCTTTCTGAGGCCGGCCTGGTGTACAAGAACAGGCACGGGAAGTACTCGTTTGCCGTCCCACTGCTTGGCCCGTTCATTCGCAGGCAATCCGGTTCGTAAGCTGGGTTTGGCTCACTCGCGCCGATACGCCGCATCGACGGTTGGGGATGGTCGAGTGTCACGGTGGGCCCTATCGCCCAATGCTCAATCTGGACAAGCCCCGCCCGACACCGATGGTCGATCGTTTTGGACGGAATGCTGCATGGCTACCTGGAATCTGTCCACCGCGGAGAAGCTTGTCTTCCTGATTACGCTGATCGCCGGGTCGATTGCGCTGGGGTACGGGGCGCGGCGGGCGGGGTTCAGCGAGCGGATCGCTCGGGTGCTGTCCTGGTTCGTGCTGGTCGTGCCGTACACGTTTGTCAGCTTCCTGGCCATCTGGGTGCTCAAGTTCCGCGGGGAACTGATCACGCTGCCGTTCTTCGGGTTCGCGATCCTGGCGGCGGGGGTCGGGGTGTCGGCGCTGATCGCGCGGTGGCTGAGGATGGGCCGGGCCCAGGCGGGGGCGTTCGTGCTGGCGGCGGGGGCGTCGAACCTCGGGTTCACCATGGGCGGGTTCGTCAACTTCGCGCTGTTCGGGGAACAGGGGCTGGCGGTGGCGGCGATGTACACCATGTACTGGGATTTCGGCATGGTGCTGCTGCTCTACCCGGTGGCCAGGCACTACGGGCAGGGCACGGGCAGACCGCTCTG
>JAQTVL010000043.1 GCA_028706835.1 Phycisphaerae bacterium
CGGCGGCAAGACCGAGGGCGTGCCGAAGTTCCGCCTGCTCATCAGCCGAATGGGCAACCGCGTGCTGCGATGGATGATGCCCGGGAGTTTCCGAACCTACACCAGCCTCTTCCGCTGCTACCGCCGCCAGGTGCTCGACGATCTCGTCCTCGAAAGCAACGGCAAGGAACTGCACCTCGAGATCATGGCCAAGGCCATCGCCCTCGGCTACCGCGGCATCGAGGTCCCCGCCACCCTCCGCGGCCGCAAGAAGGGCAAGAGCAAGTTCCGATTTCGCCGGATCGCCCAGAGCCACATCGAGTTCGGCCTGAACGAAAAGCCGATGCTGATGTTCGGCATCGTGGGCCTGTCGCTGTTGCTGCTCGCCGTCGCGCTGGGAATCGTCCTGCTGGTCGAGTCCGCCCGCGGCGAGCACATGGGCGGTCGCCCGATCACGCTGTTCACGGTGTTCCTGGGCCTGGCCGGCATGATCGTCTTCGCGGTCGGCTTCATCGCCGTGCAGAACGTGAGCCTGCGGAACGAGATTTTCAAGGTGAAACGTCAGAACGTTCGGCTTGGCCAGCAGTTAGGCCGGATATCCGACATACTCGACGACGCAAACAAGCCCAATGTTCCACGTGGAACATGACGGCGCTGTCAGCCAACGATGAGGTGTGGCCTAGGCCGAAAGTTGGATTTCAAAGTTGGATTTCAACACCTACCCCCCCTTTTGAAATCCAACTTCTTGCGGCATTTGTAGATTTATCGTAACCTCAGTCCAAACAACAACATGCCGCCCAAGTTGGCCCATATTTCAGGTCGGCCCAGACGGCCCACCTTCACGCCGAATCCTACCCCTCGGCGGTTGGATCGACCTCTGCCTTGGCATCAGCAGTACCCGGCGCCCACCGCAGCATCGCCAAGCCGACCACGCCGAGGCCCAGTTCCACGACCGTCTGCGCGACGCGCGTGAGCACGGCGATCAGGCTGGACGACGCGACTCCCACCACCGGGCCGAGCACGCGGAAGTAAATGTCCTCCCGCACGCCGATGCCCGCCGGGGCGAAGAACACCAGGAAACCGATCACCGTCGCGCCCACTGCCGTCGATGTGACGATCGGCCAATCGTGCAGAGTCACCGTCGGCACAACCGCGCGGGCGACCAGCCAGATCCCTGTGCCGAGCACGGCGAAGCGGAAGGCAACGACGATCAGCGTCGCCAGCAGGAACCGATTGCGAGGCCGGGTGCGAATGGGTTCGCGCTTCATGCGGACCAACGCGAAGTTGCCCAACGCGAGGAACACCCTCGGGTGCAGGCAGGCCAAGCCGCCCGCGACGCACGCGACGCGAAGGGCCCACGCCAGCGCCGTCGTATGCCCGGCCGACCGCGCCAGCAGCGGCGGCAGGGCAATGATAAGCCCGACCAGCACATGTACGCCGGTGTGCAGGAACGTCGCGAACAGCGCCGTCGCCGGCCGAAGGCCGAACCGCGCCAGCACCGCCACCGCGCCCGCGACCGTGGCAACCTTGCCCGGGACATACTTGCCCAGCCCGCTGGACCAGTACGCGGCCACGCATGACCGCAGCGTTGCGTCCTCGCCGAACGAGCGAATGCTTAGCCGGAGCGTCAGCCCGCAGAGGAACTCGTGCGCCGCGATCAGGGCCAGCCCCGCCATGATCGCGAGCACGTTAAAGTGCAGGTCGCCCCAATTCACCTGCCGCAGCCCATGCACCAGGTCTTTGCCGGCGACATACGCGATGAACGCAAGGAGTGCGAGAAGAACGATGCGCCGTAGCACACGGCGACGCGCGGGTTTCTTCGCGGCGGCGGGAACGGACGGGGCACTCTCACCCGGTTGACTCAAAAACCGTACTCCTGTCGCCGCCCCTTCGTACTGCCGCGATCGACATTTGGTGGGTGCCATGCTTGCGACAGCCGTATCGTCGCAAGCATGTCTTCCGCATGCCTGCGACAAAACAACCGTCGCAGGCATGGCACCCGATCCATCGCTTCACTTATGACAGAGCTCTAGTCCTGCGGGTAGATCACGATCCGGTCGTGTACCAGCAGCACCAGGTCGGCCTTGCCGTCGCCGGTCACGTCGCCGAGCACCACGGCCCGCGGCTCGCCGCCCTCCGCGTCGTCGCCTTCGCGGAACCGCGGACGCTCCAGCGCCCGTGGCTGCTCGAACACCTTGAACCTCGTCGCCGGCACCAGCCGGCCTTCCGCGTTGAACGTCAGGACTTCGATGTTGTTCCGGCCCTGGTCAGCCAGCACCACATCCGCCCGGCCATCGTTGTTCACGTCGCCGATCGCGATCTCGCCGTAGCGAGCCTTCTCCTCCTCCGGCTCGAAGCTGGCCACCTCGCGCAGCACGTCGGTCCGCGACTCGACCGGCATGAGCACCAGCTTCTGGGCCCCGCACAGCAGAATGCTCGTCGCCGTCGGCCCGCCAAACGCGCCCGACACGATCTTCTTCGGCGATAGCGCCCCGACGTCGATCTCGTCGGTCGTGCGATACGTGCGGTCCTCCTGCTCGGTCAGGATGCCCACCCGGCCGCGGGCCGCGTCGTAGGTCACGATCGTCTGACTCTTCGCCTTTGGTGACAACTTGCACGCCGCCGCCGTCGCCAGGTTCGCCCGCGGGTCAGCCGACTCGTACTGGTCCACCACCTGCCAGCCTTTGTCCTTGTCGAACACCAGCGCCCGGGCGAAGCTCTTCTGCGCCAGCAGCACCGCCGGCGTTTCCTTCGCCCCCAGCGGCGCGATGCACAGGCTGGCTGGGAACACGTTCGCCAGCAGCCCCGACTGCACGTCCTTGCGAACCACCTGCTCGAACTTGCCCGCCTCCACCTGCCGGCAGAGCAGCACGCTGTCGTACGGCCGAATCACCAGCACGTCCGGCTGGCCGTCGTGATCCACGTCGCCGCAGCGGATGTCCAGCGGCTTGTCCTTCAGTTCGGTCAGTTCGAGCGCGGCGCCGGCCTTGGCGTCCTTACCACCCAGGCCCATCACCGTTCGCAACGTGAACTTGTCCTCTTTCTTGTCCTTCGACACGTAGACGAGGTCCGGCCGGCCGTCGCCGTCCAGGTCGCACAGGTCCATCGCCAGCGGCTCGCCCTCGATAGTCACTGTCTGCGGGAAGGTCAGCCGGCCGTTCACGAACCGGCTGATCCCGATAATCTTCTCCTTCACGCTCAGCGCGACGATGGCGTCGGTCTTGTCCTTCTTGGAGTCGCCGAGCCGGCCGGCACAGAGCTTGCGCATGTCCATCAGGCCGGGGAATCTCTTCGGCGAGCCGAGCAGCGACTTCGCATTCGCCTGGAGCAGCATGAACTCCGCCTGCGACGGGTCGGATACCACCACGTCCAGCAGCCCGTCACCGTCCACGTCGGCGGCCACCACGTCGCGGTTCTCGATGCCCTCGCCCAGCGGCAGCGGATAGGAATACACCGGATAGCTGGCCTTCTTGGCGTCCGGCGACAGCGCCGACAGCCGGACGCGCCCGCTCTGCGCCGCCACGGACAGCAGGCACGACCGCGCCTGGCCGGCCACCGCGCACGGGACCATCGCCCGAGGCATCGGCATCTCGTAGCGGACCTCCGGGCCGAGCTGCCCAGCCGACGACTGGTAGCGCACGCAGACCGGGTATTCCGGGTCCGACGACAGGACCACCAGGTCGGCCCGCTTGTCGCCGTCGATGTCCGCGATGTTCACCTGCCGCAGCCGCGGGGCGCCGCTGTAGTACTTCACGGGGCGGGCCATCGTGCCGTCGTCGTTCTGGAGCACCACCGACACGCCGTCGCCGCACAGCAGCGCGATATCCGCCCGGCCGTCGCCGTTGATGTCCCCGATCGCCAGCGCCCCGTCGTTCACCTGGCCGTCGATGATCTCGATCTTGACCGCAGGCTTCCAGGCCGGCTCGCGCGGCTTAGCCGGGTCGAGTTTCTCGCCCTTGGCTGGCGGCTCCTGGAGAACGATGTAAACGCCCTTGCCCTTGGAGTAATAGACGAGGTCCGGCCAGCCGTCATTGTTCAGGTCGGCCACCGCAGCCACGCTCGCCTCGACGTCCAGCGCGAAGCTGACCCGCTTGAACCGCCAGGCCAGTTCCTTGCCGAAGCGGTCGTTCACGTCGCCGTCATCCCCCGCCAGCGGCACCGGGTCCGCCTCCGCCTGCGTAGCCGCGCCGCCCTTCTTCTGCAGCAGCAGTTCAATACGGGCCTTGCGGTTGTTCGTCACAACGATGTCGTTCAGCCCATCCTTGTTCAGGTCGCAGATGATCGGCGTGCCGATGCCCCACTGGAGTTTGAGAATCTCCATGTGGCCAAAGCCATAGTACTGCGACAGGTCGTTCCCCTTGGCAGGAGGCTCCGCCAGTGCGACAGCGGGGAGAATGGCCAGGGCGACGAGGAAGGCGGACATGCGATGCATCATGACGATCCCCTTTTCAATGGGCGTCTTTGGAGTCCGTATGGGTAGCAGGATTCGGCGGCGGCATCTGAAGTCCGTCTTTTTGTGGAGTGCGGGAGCGCAGCTCCCGCTTTGGCGTGGCCGGTAACGTTCTCCGGCGGCAGCCAAAGCGGTAGCTCCGCCGCTGCGCGGCTACGCTACCGCACTCCACAAACAGCGAAGACCTCATATCGCCACCAACTCTTGTCACACCTCATGAAGTTTCCCGCCACGATAAGCACTTGTCGCTGCTTTTGCAAACCCATATAATGCCGCTGAATACGGGGGTCTGAATGGATCGAACCGCATATTTCGCCGCAGGAGCGCCCTCTATGAAGATCTACCTGTTCGCATTGGCCGGGATCGCCGCGCTTCTGCTCGCCGGATCCGCGTCGGCGGCTGACCGCGTCGTGCTCAAGAGCGGAAGCGAGGTCACCGGCGAGATACTCAAGAACGACGACAAGATTGTCATCATCGACATCGGCACAACGGTCCTCCGGCTGGCCAGGACCGATGTGCTCCGCGTCGATCGCTCCGGCGGGGCAACCACCCGGCCGGACCATGCGTCCGCGACGACCCAGCCGATCGAGAAGTCCGGCCCCGCCTGGCAGCTTTACCGCACCGCCAAGCTCGAACCCGACACGGTCGAGAAGAAGTCTGACGCCAACGCCGAGGCCGTGGTGATGGTGACAAGCGCCGGCGGCCAAGGCTCCGGGTTCGTCGTCAACCCGGACGGTTACGTCGTGACCAATTACCATGTGATCGCCAACGAGACGCGGATCAAGGTGACGCTGTTCAAGCAGACCGACCAAGGCTTCGAGAACCGGCACTTCAAGAAGGTGAAGATCGTCGCGCTCAACCCGTTCGAGGACCTCGCGCTGCTCAAGATCGAGGACGCGACCGAGCCGCTCAAGTACATCTACCTCGGCTCGATGGAGGACCTGAAGGTCGGGCAGGAGTGCTTCGCCATCGGCAACCCGCTGGGCCTGACGCGGACCGTCAGCCAGGGGATCGTGTCCACGAAGAACCGCAACTTCGAGGGCCGGCTCTACATCCAGACCACGACCGACATCAACCCGGGCAACAGCGGCGGGCCGCTGTTCAACCTCAAGGGCGAAGTGATCGGCGTGACGTCGATGGGCTACATCTACCTGGGCGGCCTGAACTTCGCTATTCCCTGCGACGTGGTCAAGCGGTTCATCGAGAACCGCGACGCCTTCGCCTACGATGAAGACAACCCCAACGCGGGGTATCGCTATCTTCAACCGGCCGGCCGGCGCAACCCCAGTTCGCCCCCGCCGGGCAGGTGGCCGCAGTTGGAGCCGACGAACCGGTAACTTGGCAATCTTGCAGTCGCTGAGGCGTATCGAGCCGCGAGCGGAAGCTCGCGGCTCGGGCTGGATGGAACTTCACCCTGACCGAAAGGATGTGTCATGCGGACCCGCACTGTTCTCTGGGCCACGCTGTGCCTGGCGATCGCGCTATCGTTGGCCGCACCGGCGCTCGCCGCCGATGACCCCGCCAAGCTCGCCCCGGACGACACGATGCTCTACGTCGTCGTGCCGAACTTCCAGGCGCTGTTCGACAAGTTCAAGGAAACGACCGTCTATGGCCTGTACCGCGAACCGGCGATGCAGCCGTGCGTCGCCCCCGCGGAAAAGAAGATCAACGAGGTCATCGACAAGGGGTTGTCGGAAGTGTGGAGCCAGATCGGCCTGGAGAAGCCACCCAAGGAACTGCCCTGGCCGCAGGGCCGGGTGACGATGATCCTCCGGCTGGCCTCCGTGAAGCGGCAGTTCGAGATGACCGAGCCGGCAGCCGATGGCGGGCCTGCTCAAAAGAAAGTCCACGAGTACACCGACACCGAGCCGCAGGTGGTGGTGCTGGCCGAGATGGGCAAGAACGCCACCGCGCTGAAGGACATCATCAAGAAGGGCGTCGACAAGTCGGTCGAGGACGGCGAGATCCGCAAGGTCCGCGAGACCGTCCGCGGCATCGACGTGGATGTGCTCACCCCGAAGCGCGACAAGAAGGAGGTCGCGCCGGGCAGCGAGCCGATGCCCTGCATCGCCTGGAAGGACGAACTGCTCATCGCCGGCAGCGACCTGGCGCTGCTCAAGGACGTGATCACGCGGATGTCCGGCGGCGGCGAGCAGGCCAGCCTGGCCGACGACGCCGGCCTCAAGGCCGTCCGCGCCGCCCTGCCCGACCCGGGCCAGGTGATGGTCTACTTCAGCGCCAAGGCCGCCATGGACTTCGCCAAGAAGAGCGCCCCAGCCAACGAAAAAGAAGTGCTGATGAAGACGTTCAGCGTGCTGGGCCTGGAGAACGTCCAGGGCGTCGGCCTGACCTTCGAGATGGCCGCCAACAAGCAGATCGACTTCCGCGCCCGGCTCCAGGTGGCCATCCGCGGCGAGAAGACCGGCATCCCGGCGCTGATCACGCCGGCCAGTTCCGCGGTCAAGCCCGGCCCGCTCTGCACGCGCGGGCTGAGCGGATTCCTCGTCGCCAACTACGACCTGGCCAAGGTATTCGACGGCATCATCAAGATGATTGACGCCTTCGGCGCCGTCGACAGCGAGAAGGAACTCCAGAAGGCGATGGAGGCCACCCGAGGCCAGGGCGACGACGGCAAGCCACCCGTGAACCTGAAGAAGGAAGTTATCGGCCAACTGGCCCCGCCGCTGACGCTCGTCTTCAAGCACGATCGCCCGTTCACCGCGACGAGCGGCGCGACCATGCTGCTGGGCCTGGGCGTTCGCGACGCCAAGACGCTGGACGCGGCGATCGGCAGAATCCACGACGTGTTCCTGATGATGGGCAACAAGGAACTTCGCCGCGAACTGCTGAACACCAAGATTTATCTCATCCCGAACATTCTGGAAATAATGATGGGCGGTGGCGGCGCCGAAGCGAAGCCGGACGGGCTGGGCCTGGCGGTCGTGGGCGATCAGCTCGTGTTCGGGTCGGTCAAGTGGATCGAGCAGTGCATCCGCGAGCAGGGCAAGGAAAAGGGCGAAGGCATCGAGGCGGACCCGATGTATCAGCACGCCTCGAAGTTCCTGCCCGCGCAGGCTGGGCTGTATCTCTACAGCAACAGCCAGGTTTCCAGCGAGGCGCTGTGGGTGCAGTTAAAGGAGGCCGCCAAGCAGGCCGCCAAGGGCGGCAAGGACTCCGGCCGCAAACCCGCGATGAAGGACCCGGCGGACTTTGGGACCGGGGCTCGGCCTGGCAACCCAGCAAAGCTCCAGGCCGGCATGCAGCCCGATACGCCGGACGCCCAGGTGCCGTCGATCTTCCTGCCGCTGGTGGAGGAGGTGAAGGACTACATCGACTTCACCACGCTGCCGGATTTCAGCGCAGTCAAGAAATACTTCGGCGCGGTAATATGGCATCTGTCCGGCAACGACCAGGGCCTTTACCTGGAGATGCTGTCCGTCCGTCCCCCGGGCGGGGAATGACGGCCTGTGCGGCAGGCAAGCGATGCCCTCGACGCCCTCAGAAACGGGAGTCCATAAGCATGTTCAGTCGAACACCGATCGCACGGGTGATTCTCGCGGTCATTGGCGGCGCGGTTCTGGCGGGCTGCGCCCCGAGCAAGCCGCCGAAGGCGGACCTCCAGTCGCTCATGGCGGCTGAACAGCTCAAGCGGTATCAAAAGGAGTGCGTCCCTGACGACTGGCCGTGGGCCAAGAGCCACCTTCCGAGATGGACGGTCCAGAACGACAACGGCCTCTACGTCAAAGTCGTGACGCAGGACGAGATCACCCGCGCCAATCACTGAGCGCCACCGATCAGTCGCGCCAACGCAACCACACAAAGACAGGTAATACCACTCTCCCTGGATCCAACCGGAGACCACACCGATGACGCGCCCGACTCCTCAACAGTGTCCGACCGAGATCGCGGCCGTGGTCAAGGCACAGTACCGGGCGGCATTGTCGATGATGCAGCAGGCGATCCAGCAATGTCCGGATTCGTTGTGGTTGTCCGGGGCTGGGCATGATGCGCCGTACTGGCGGATTGCATTCCACGGCCTGTTTTACACCCATTTCTATCTTCAGAAGGACCGGAACAGCTTGGACCGCTGGTCCAAGCATCGCGGGCAATTGCAGGACCTCTCCGGGCCGCCGGCGGCTCCCGATGACGTCTACACCCGGGCGGAGGCTATGGAGTATCTGGAGTTCTGCCACGCGATAATTGACAAATGCGTCG
The DNA here is from genome assembly GCA_028706835.1 of Phycisphaerae bacterium. Taxonomy (GTDB): domain Bacteria; phylum Planctomycetota; class Phycisphaerae; order JAJVII01; family JAJVII01; genus STB-87. The sequence continues at coordinate 8,645 of JAQTVL010000043.1, forward strand.
ACACGATGGATCTCAGCGCCGGCGACTGTGGTTTCCCCTGGTACAACCTGGGTAAGCTCGAACACCAGATCAACAACATTCGGCACATTCAGCATCACGCCGGACAATTGGGCGACCGGCTGCGCTCGGCCACGGGCAAGGGTTTGGATTGGACGATGGGACCCGCGTAGCCTGGTTCGGAACGGTCGGCCAGACTGGACGCGGAGACCGACGCCCCCGACGCCCCATAACCACCCGGATCCCGACCACCCGCAACATTGCCCCGCAACCGGCCTTCCTGCCGAAGCAAGAGGTCGGGTTTTCCATTGACCGCCCCCCAGACTGCCCGTATAGAACATATTCGTGCACTAACAAACATACGCGAGGCTGATATGGTCAACGAGGCAACGTTCGAACCGGTGATAGTTCCTCTGACACAACTCGTTGGCAAACAGTATGTTGCCGCCGCCGTTGGGGCCGCTGCCGCCCTTCGGGGTGGCCAAGCCAAGGCTCTGCGACGGCTGGCGGACTCGCCAGTTGACTTCTTTCCGCAAGCCATGCAGCGACGCCTCGCCCGCCTGCTGCCGCAGGTCGGTTCGGCCATCGCCAAACCGGCTGGGCAATCCCCGGCGGGCGCGTCGACCGCGACGTTCAACGCCGCCACCAGAACCGCCGCCGCCCCACTGTCCGGCTTCGGATACTACCGCGTCGGCGAGGACGGCCGGCTGTTCTTCCTGTCCAAGAGCGAGCACTACCACGCCCCGCTCGGCCACTTCTTCCCCGGCTATCGGCTGGTCGAGATCGCCCGCCAGCTCGGCGTGCCGAACGCGACACACAACAACACCCGCGGCTGGATCACGCGGCAGCTCGAAGAGGAACTCGTCCTCGCCGCCAACGGCCTCCCGCTCGGCGACTCCACCGGCCTGTCGCGTGTGCTCGCGTCGCGCCGGCCCGGCGTGCTCAATCGCGTGCTCAACCTGGAGACGGGCAGCCTGGCGGCGGAGGCCGGCTTCAAGCTGATGCTCGCCCGGTTCTTCCGGTCGGAGGCCGACTCGCCGACGCCGCGGCATCGCGGGCGGACGCCGGTGTTCATCGTGCTGGCGGACGACGACGGCGGCCCGACCGCGAACTACCACGGCACAACCCTCTTCACGCAGATGCTCCGCGGCATGTGGCCGGAGCTCGGCGCCGCCGCGCAGTCCAAGCCGCTGTTCAAGTTCGTGGCCGTCCGGCCGAACGATATGGCGGCGCTGGACGCGGCCTTCGCGCAGCATTCCCGGGGCCGGTTCCGCGTGGCCGGCTTCGCGTGCGAACTGGTGATGATGAACTACGGCGCCCGGACGCTGACGCGCCAGTTCGCCCGCCGGGCCCAGCAGCTCTGCCGCCGCCACGACGCCCCCCTGATGATCGACGAGATCCAGACCTGCCTGTGGAGCCCGCAGTTGTTCATGTTCCGCGAGTATGGCCTCTCGCCCGACATCGTCGCGCTGGGCAAGGGATTCCCCGGTGGCGAATACCCCGCCTCGCGCGTGCTGTTTAGCGCCGACCTCGACGCCCTGCCACAGTTCGGGGCGCTGGTGACCAACGGCCAGGAGGAACTCGCGTCGCTGGCCTACCTGGTGACGATGCGATGGGCGCAGGCCAACGCAAAGGCCACCGCCCTGTTCGGCGAGTATTACGAGGCCCGCCTGCGCCGCCTCGCGGAGCGATTTCCCCACGTGCTCGACCGCGTTGACGGCCGGCGACATATGTGCTCGCTCTGCTTCGGCGACCTGGGCGTCGCGCGGAAGTTCACGCGAGCGCTCGTCGCCCGCGGCATCGACATTTCCGTGCAGACCTACAAGGCCGACTGCCCGCCGGCGGCGTTGACCAAACTGCCCCTGATCGCCGGGCCGGACGCCGTGGACATGGTCATCGCCCGCATCGAGGAGGCGCTCCAGGCGCTGTGATATGATCCGCCGACGCCGACACGAAATCATCCTGGCGCGACTGGCCGAGCGCAACGCGGTCGAGGCCGAGCAGCTCGCCCGCGAGTTCGACGTCGACGTCGTGACAATCCGCCGGGACCTCGCCTCGCTGGCCGGCCGGGGCCTGCTCGTCCGCACGCACGGCGGGGCGTTGCCCGCGCCGCGAGGCCGGGTGGAGTTCACGTTCCAGCAGCACCACCAGGCGCACGAGGCCGAAAAGGCTGCCATTGCACGCCAGGCCGCCGCGCTCGTCCAGCCGGGCATGTCGATCAGCCTGGACACCGGCTCGACGACGCTGGCCGTCGCCCGCCGCCTGGCGCACGTCTCCCGGCTGCGCGTGCTCACCAGTTCGCTGGCGATTGCAGCCGAGCTCTGCCGGTGCGACAATCTCGAACTGGTCCTGCTCGGCGGGACGGTTCGCAAGGACAGCCCGGATATGTTCGGCGTGCTGACCGAGGAGAACCTGCGTCGGTTCCGCGTGAACGTCGCGTTCATCGGTGTCGACGCCGCGAGTCCGGACGGGCTGTTCACGACCGACGCGAACGTCGCCCGCGTGTCGGCCGCGATGATCGACGGCGCACAGCGGTCGGTCGTGGTGGCTGACAGCAGCAAGTTCGCCGCCACCGCGTTCGTGCGGTTCGCCGGGTGGGACCGGATCAGTGATATCATCACGGACGATGCCGCGTCGCCGGATGTTCGCGACTGGCTGGCGCGAACCGGCGCGAGAACTTCCTTTGCCGTCGTGGAGAAACCCGCGATATGACCGCTGACCTGCTTCTCGGCATCGACCTGGGCACGACCGCGCTGAAGGCTGCGGCCTTCGACGCGCGAACCGGCGACGCCATCGCGGCGGCGTCGCTTCGCCTGCCCGTTCGCTCCGCAAGCGACGGCACGCGAGAGCAGGACCTCGGTGATATCATGGCCGCCCTGCGCAAGGTTACGGCATCGCTCCGCAAGCAGGCCGGCCGGCGCTGGGCTCGCGTCCGCGGCGTCGGGCTGTCGTCGCAGGCGGGCAGCGCGATCATCGCCGACCGCCACACCGGCCGAGCGCTCACGCCCATGCAACTCTGGAGCGACGCCAGGCCAATACCCTTGCTCAGCGCGATCGCGGCGAAGAAGCCGGCCGGTTACTGGCAAAAGCTATCGTACCTCGACAACCCCGGCTCCGGGCTCGCCCGCATGGTCTGGCTGCGCGAGCGACGGCCCCGGCTGTTCAACGACGCCAACATCTACGTCGGGGCCGGCGAGTTTGCGTACTTCCAACTCACGGGCGTCTGGCGGCAGGACGCGGGCAACGCGCTCCAACTTGGCTGCTACGACGCGCGGCGGCATCGGCTGGACGCAACGCCGCTGTCGCTGATTGACGTCGGCGAGGATTTCGTCGCGCCGATGCGCCAAGGCCACGAGCAACATCCGCTGGGCGCCGCCGGGGCAGAGCTGCTGAAGTTGCCCCAAGGCATCCCGGTGGCTGGGCCCTACTTCGACCACGAGGCCGGCTTTCTGGCTGCCAGCGGCGGCGGCCGCAGCCTCCAATGCTCGCTCGGGACCGCCTGGGTGGGAAACTTCGCGCCGCCCGCGAAGTCGTCGCCGCCGCCGGGGCTGAACCTCGTCGTGCCTTCGCCGTTCGGGCCGGGCAATCTGGGGATCTGTCAGCCGTCAACTGATGGATTGGGTGCCATGCCTGCGACGGTTGTTTTGTCGCAGGCATGTCTTGCTCGCGCGGGCATGGCTGGCCCGCCGTCCCAAACAGCCGGACGGCGTTCCAGCCATGGCACCCATCAGATGATGCCTGACAGAGCACTAGTGGTGCGCGTCATGTCCGCGGGGGCCGTAACCTGGGACTGGGCGCTGGCGACGTTCATCGGCGGCCGACGCCCGTTGATACAGGCGGGGCGGGTATTCGAGCGGCAACTGCTGCCGCCCGGCGGGCTGATCGCCCTGCCCTGGCTGACACACCCGAACCTGATCGACCCGAAGTTCGCCGGCGGCGGGGCGTTCCTGGGCGTCGGGCCGCACACGACGCCGGCCGACCTGCTGCGGGCGGTGGCGGCTGGCATGTGCTGCGAGTTCGCGCACACGTTCGACCCCGTGACGCGCGGCGGGTTGGCCAAGAGCATCGTGCTGACCGGCGGCGCGTCAGCCGGCAGGTATTTCCAGCAGTGGCTGGCAGGGCTGTTCTGGCCGTTGCGGGTCCGGCGCGTCGACGACGAATTCGCCGGCTGCCGGGGCACGCTGCACGCGTTCGGCACGCGGGCGACTGCCTGCCGAAGCACGGCGATCGCGGCGCCGGGGGCGAAGATTCGATCACAGATCAAAGGTTACTACGAGCACTATGTTCGGAGTTGTCGCGCATTGGCGATGGGGACACGTGAAGCGCACGCCTTTGGCGTTGCGGCTAGACGGGTGCTGGACGCCTATACGGATCGCTGACGCTGTGAAGGAGAACATCATGGGCCACCCGCGAGTCGGACTGCTGCCGCTCTACATCAAGCTCTACGACACGGCCGCCCCGGAGGCGCGGGAGAAGTTCACACCCTTCCTCGCGGAGGTCGAGGCGGGGCTGGCCGCCGCCGGGCTCGTCGTCGAGCGGGCGCCGATCTGCTGCGTCGCCGCCGAGTTCGACGCCGCCGTGGCCGACCTGGAGAAGCGCGGTGTCGATCTGCTGATCGCCCTGCACCTGGCCTACTCGCCGTCGCTCGAGTCGGTGCCGGCGCTCACGCGGACCACGCTACCGCTGCTGCTGCTTGACACCACGATGGATTCCGACTTCGGGCAGGCGGTCAACCCCGACCGAATCATGTACAACCACGGCATCCACGGCGTGCAGGACCTGGCGTGCATGTTGCGGCGGAACGAGCGGCCCTTTGAGATCGTCGCAGGCCACCTGCGGCTGTCCGACGTGCTGGGGTCGGCTGGGCAGATCGCGCGGGCGGCCCGGGCGGCCAAGAAACTTCGCGGCTTGCGGGCGCTGCGGATCAGCGGGCCGTTCGTCGGCATGGGCGACTTCGCGGTTGAGGACCATGTGCTGGCGGACCGCCTGGGCGTCAACGTCACGAAGATCAAGACAAGCGAACTGGGGGACTCTGTCCGGGCCGTCACCGACG
>JAQTVL010000566.1 GCA_028706835.1 Phycisphaerae bacterium
CAGCTACCGCGTAAGCGACCCGAAACGGCGGTCGGTGAACACGACCGGCCTGCTGTTCCCGTTCGACCAGGACATTCTGCTCACCAGCCCGTTCTACCGCGACGTGGGGATCGGCATCAGCCAGATGGCGGCGGAGTCGCGCCGTCACATGCTGCACCTCTACAGCAGCGGGCACGACCTGACGGAGGTCCAGCCGTCGCTGTTCTGGTCGCCCCAGATGCGGGCTGTCGATTCGCTGCTTGCCCTGGATATTTTCGACGTGGACCTTCTCACGCGGGCCGCCGAGCAATACCCGGTCGTCTGTCTGGATGCCGACTATCGCCTGTCGAACGTGAGCACCATCGAGTTCGACAACCGCTCGGCCGTCCGGATGGCCTTCAAGTATCTCGTCGACACCGGGCATCGGCGTATTGGGTTCGTCGGCCGAACGACGAGCATGGACCCGAGCATCACGCTGCGGTGGGAGGCGTATCGGCAGTCGTTCAACTGGTTGAACCTGCCGTTCGACCCGGACTGGGTGCTGGAGGTGCGCAGCGTCGAACACGTCCGCCGCACCGCCCACCGGTGGTTGGCGCTCCCGCCCGAGCGACGCCCCACTGGGCTGATCGTCATCGACCGGTTCTGGCAGGTCGTTCCGGTGTGGCTGTCAGCCGGCATCAAGATTCCGCAGCAGGTCAGCCTGGTGAACATCGGCGTGCTGGAATTGTGGTCGGACTACCTCCAGTTTGCGTGGCGGAGTTTCTCGGACGACTTCCGCACGGTGACGGCCACGGGGTTGCACCCGCCGTTCACCAACTACCCGCCCGAACTGGCGGTCATGCAGCCGACCACCGTGTTCATGCCCGCCCGGGCGATGGGGCGGTGGGGCATGGCCGAGGTGATCCGCAGGCTGGCTGACCCGGAGGCCTTGCCCTGTCGCCATGTGCTGCCGAGCGAGATGATCGTCGGGAACACGACGGCACCGCTGTCACCGGAGGGGTAGAGCCCCGCCTGCCGTTGGACGCCGGGCGAGGAACCACACACCAAAAGCGCCGAACGGCAAGCGGAAGCCACCCGTCCGCCGGGGTTGCCGCATCAGGCGGTGCCTGCCTTCGGTTTGCCCAGGAATTTCTTTGCCAACAGGATGACCACGACCGCGCCGGCCAGGAGACAGATGCCGATCAGCGGGCGATACACCAGCCAGGCGATCGCGATCGTCAGCAGCGACAGCGCCAGCGCGACGACGAACGCGACCACGCCGGCCCCGAGGCTCAGCAGGTCGCCCAGGAACGGCAGCACGTCGGCCGTCACCGACAGCGGCTTGGCGACCATCGTCAGGCCGATGAACATCAGCAGGAAGCCGCCGATCCGGGTCAGCCAGGTGAGCATCCGGTTCTTGGCGGCCTCCGCGGCGAACATCGCCTGGGCGCTCAGGGTGCCGGTGCTCAGCAGCAGCGTCGTGCCGCCTTCCGCGCTGGTGTAAGGCTCAAACGTGGAGCCGATCTGCTTGCCGATGATCGACACCGGCCCGGGCGGCGCGACCTCGAACCGGACCCGCAGGTCGCCGACTTTCGGCAGCGGGTCCGGCTGGCTGGTGATGCCCGCGACGTAGGGGAACGCCGGCAGATAGACTGCCCCGGCGTCGAGGCGGGCTCGAGCCTTGAAGGCCTCCGGAACGTTTGCCAGGTCGCCCTGGGTGGCGGGCCGGGGCTGGAAGTTGTCGATCTTGCCGATCAGTTCGCCGGTAAGCTGGAATCCGCCGACGGCGACCTGCTTGGCGGGGGTGATATGTGTCGCGAACGCCGGGGGCGGGTTCTCATGCCCCGACTGCTTGAACTGCGACGAGTCGACCGCGCCCGGCAGCCAGGCCTTGGTGTAGCTGTAGGTTGTCTCGGTCGTTTCGCTGCCGCCCACGTTCTTCTTCTTGGTCGTCTTCTTGTCCTCGACCCACTGATACATATCCACCCGCCGGGCCAGCTTGATCGCGTTGGCGGAGATCCCGAACTCCGGGTCCGCCAGCACTTCGCTCGTCGCCGCCGGGCCGGTGATGTGGATCAGCTTGCCCTCGTTGGCCGGCTCGACCTTGTCGACCTTGACGGAGATGACGTTCTTGGCGCCTTCCTCGATCCGCTTGGCGTCGCGGACCGCCCGCCCTTCGCCCCAGAACAGCACGACAAACGAAACGACGAACAGCAGCAGCCCGACGGCGACGCCCTTGATGGAGTCGCCCAGCCGGCTGCCCCAGGACTGCGTGGTCACTTCCTTGAATTCGTCGGCCATGGTTCTTCTCCCGGTAGATGTGGTGCGTTTCCGACCCGAGTGACCAGATTGGCATCGGGAGGCCGGGAAGTCAACGGGAAAGGGTGGGCGAAGCAGGGTTCGGCGCCTGTCTTGCGGGGACGTCGAACAACCATGCGTCCTTCGTTGTGCGGCTGATCGCGGAACTCGTCATAGCACAACTTCAATCCCCACGAATCCGAAAGGCGGGATATCCGTGGACAACGCGAACCTGTCGCCCTCCAGCCTTCCTTCGCATCCGATGAACCTGGCTTTGCTGTATGTCCGGCCCAGCCCGATTTCGGGCGTAACGACCGCATCCTCGAAAATATTGCAGAGCGCGACGGCCATGGACCCGTCGCCCGTCTTGCAGATCATGTACAACCCCGGATGCCCGCTGCAAACCGCCGGCATCGGCCCGCCCGCCAGCCACTTAAGGGCCGCATCCAACTGTTTCTTCCGGCCATAGGAACAGAACGCATCGCTGTTCTGCTGAACGCTGTACCCGTCAAACGAATAGACAAGAAACCTTCGCCCATCCGCGTTTTCGTAGGTATAGGCCGCGGGATACTCCGACTCCTCCGCCCTGAAATAACTCAGCACGGTCGCGCCGGGCTTGAGCGTCAGCGCGTAGTATGCCCCGCCGCCGGGCCAGAGGTTGTTTCGATCACCGTACGCCGGAAAGAGTTCCCGACCTGGCGTTTCCGCAGGCGTGGCGTCAACCAGGCCCACATCCACACCACGATCCGCCAGAATCCTAGCCGCCGTCACATCCAGAATCAGCCCCGCCGACAAGGCCCCGGCATCCAGGAACTTCGCGTTCGCGCCGAACGCCGCGTGCAGGTTGTGATTCCCGTCGTACGTCGTGGGGATGGTGTTGGAGGTCAGCAGGCATTGCGCCGGCGAGAAGAACGTATTCATCACATACGCCTGTTGAGCGTTGCCCTCCTGCGCCTCCGGCAAATCCATGGCCTTCAGTTTGCGCATCTCTTCATGGACCCTCACGCCCTCCGCCTGCTTGCCGTCGAACGCCTCAGAAATCCATTCATAGACCCGCATATTGCGGACGTGACGGTCGGTGTACCCCTTTTC
>JAQTVL010000567.1 GCA_028706835.1 Phycisphaerae bacterium
GGGCGAGTTTGGGGCGGGCAGGACACCCGCAGTCAAAGTAAGATGCAACCTTGCAACCTTCATCGCAAGCCTCTATTTGACAAGCACTTAGCAAGGTTGCATCGCGGCAGGCTGCAACCTTGGTATATCCGGCCGTAACACTTTGCCCTGCATCTGTTTACGCAAGGTTTCATCTCGGCCGTCAGGACCCGTGAGCCGACTGCGTCGAGGCGTCGTCCAGGCGAAGTCAAGAACCTGGCAGGCACACTACAAACCAACAACGCAACCGCTGGATGATCGGCCAAGGGCGTCGCCTCCGAAGTCATCCGGTCCAGATCGAACCGTCCGGCTTGGTCTCGGGGCCGGTGATGCGGACCCTGGCGCGGGCGGGAGCGCTCGGGTATCGCCCCACGGCACACATCACGTGCATGAGCGTCTGGGCGGGCATTTGCTCTCGCGGATTTATCCCGCGATTTTTCGCCCGGCTTCGCGTATGATCGTTTCGCCGTTTTCGCGGCCGGATCGGAACCGCTCCGTCCGCGGCCTCATCAGGAGATGCACTGTGAGCGTTCAGTACGTCGAGAAAGTCTACAACTTCTGGTCGTTCTCCTACGACTTCGTCTTCCGCCGCGTCTTTGCCAGCGGACGCGAGTTGGCCCCGCAACTGCTCAATCTGTTCCCCGGGCACAAGATGCTCGAGGTCGGCGTCGGCACGGGCCTGACCCTGCCGCTGCTGCCGCGCGACATCGACATCACCGGCATCGACGTGTCCCAGGGTATGCTCAACAAGGCCTCCAAGCGAGTCGCCAAGCTTGGCCTGGACAACGTCAAGCTCGCCAAGATGGACGCGACCAAGCTGGAGTTCCCGGACAGCACGTTCGACCGGGTCCTGGCTGCCTACGTCGTCTCCGTCGTGCCCGACCCGGTGGCTGTGGTCCGCGAGATGATGCGGGTCTGCAAGCCGGGCGGCTACTTGCTGATCATCAACCACTTCTGCTCCGAACATTTCTTCGGCCGGCTGTTCGACAAGCTCGTCTCGCCGATCACCTACCGCATCGGGTTCAACACGAACCTGGACCTGTACAAGCTGGTCGAGCGTTGCGGCCTGAAGATCGACGTGCTCCAGCGCGTGGACTTCCTGGGCAACTGGAAGGCCGTCCGCTGCGTGAACCCGAAGGCACAATAACAGGATCCCACCCCTAACGTAAAGACCGCTTCCCGTGTCGCGCCTCCAACGCTTCCTGCTTGTCGCCTTCATCGAAAGCTTCGCCTGCATCCTGGTCGAACGCGGCATCTATTTCTTCGGAACCTACAGGCTCGGCTTCAGCGCCGTCGCCAACCTCTGGCTCGCCGTCGTGTTCGGGTTCGCCTACGTCGTCGGGGCCTTCGGCAGCCATCCGCTGTGTACCCGCTGGGCCGAGAAGCGCGTCCTCGTCCTGGCCATCGTCGCCCAGGTTGCGTTCCACGCGCTGCTCGCCGTTTCGCCCACGCGGACCATCGTCTTCGTCGCCAGCACCATCATCGGATACCTCAACGGCGCCAAATGGCCGGTCATCGAAAGCTACATCTCCGCGGGCCAGACGCCCGCCGCGACCGCCCGCGCCGTCGGGGCGTTCAATGTCGCCTGGGCTATCGCAGTCCCGCCGTCGCTCGTCGTCGTCGGCCCGCTCATCCAGCTCAACGCCAGTTGCCTGTTCGTCCTGGCCGCCCTCGGCAACCTCGTCACGCTCTGGCTCGTTCGCCCGGCGGATCGCAGGCCGATTCACCTGCCGCATGACCATCCCGATCGGCCCGCGCCGGAAATCCTGAACCGGCTCCGGCGCCTGCTCGGCTTTTCCCGGTGGATCATGTTCTTCAGCTACGCGGGCCTGTTCGCGATGGCCGCCCTCATGCCGACGATCTTCGAGAATGATTTCAGGCTGTCCGCCAGCGTCGCAACGCCGCTGTCCAGCGTGGTGGACTTCATGCGACTGACTGCGTTTGTCGTGCTCGGAGCGACGGCCCGCTGGCACATGCGCTGGTGGCCGATGATCGTGGCGACAGCCGCTTTGCCGGTCGGGTTCTTCCTGGTGGCTGGCGGGTTCGGCATCGCCGGGGTGGTGGTCGGCGAGATCGTGTTCGGCCTGGCGGCGGGGATGATCTACTACGCGGCGCTGTATTACGCGATGGTGGTCCAGAACGCCTCCGTCGACGCCGGCGGGGCGCATGAAGGACTGATCGGTCTGGGTTTCGCCGTGGGCCCCTTGGCCTGCCTGATGGGCATCTACCTGACCCGCCACTTCGGCGCGGGTTCGCTATTCGCGATTGGCGCCGGCATGTTGCCCTTGTTCGTCCTCTGCACCGTCGGCGGCGTGCTGCGAGCGAGGCAATTCACGGGGGCGCAGACGCCTCTCGTTTAGCCGCACGACCGAAGGTCGGCGCTTATGTCGTTTCACTCCCCCGGGGAGTTCAACATTTCCCCAATCTCCCGCACGCATGCCCATTGCTGCCGTGGTTTCCCTTCCCTGACCGGGTTCTCGATGACGTACTGGATTGCTCGTCGGACGTCCGCTGCCGAGTCGAGGAATACCTTCCAGAACTTGTGCCCCCAAGGCGAAGGAACCGTTCCGTCCTCTGCACACCGCGACATCGGGTTAATCCCCTGCCGCGTTAGCTCGCGGGTGGCTGAGCCCTTCAGCAGAATGGCTGCCCGTTCGATCTTGTAGGCATGCCGCTTGACCACCAGATGCACATGCTCCGGCAGGATAGAGCATGCCCATATCGTCAGGTCGCTGTGCTGCACCTGGTTGGCGAAGCCTATGCCGATGGCACGCGCCTGAATGCCGGAGAACGAAACCGGCGAATACTTCAAGTACGCCTTGGCTTCGAGGCGGCGGGCAATATCATGCGGGCGATCCGCGACGGACCGACGCGTCGCCGCCTTGGCGGCGGGGCCGAACTTCAGCAATTCCCACGCGGCGACAAAGTCCGACCAGGAACCGCGTGGGTCGTTCGGCAGCCAGAAGCCGTAGGCCGAGAGGATGACGTGGTAGGCGAGGATCATCGGGGGCTCCGAACGTTCTAAGCGCGGACCTTCGGTCCTGCGGCTAAACGGGGAAAACCATGCCGTCGTTACTTCCCCAATCGCTCCAGAACCACACGCTGCATCGTTTCCAGCGGGGCGTCCAGGCCCGTCCAGTGCTCGAATTGCGCTGCTGCCTGCCCGACGAACATCGTGACGCCGTCGACGGCCCGAGCGCCGGCTGACGCCGCCTGCGACAGCAGTTTCGTGCGCACCGGGTTGTAGACGGTGTCGAAGACGAGTTGACCCGGCTGGATCGCGCCGTCGGGCAGGGGGGAGGCGTCCACGTTCGGGCTCATT
>JAQTVL010000568.1 GCA_028706835.1 Phycisphaerae bacterium
CAATAGCGATATTATCGGACACGCCCGCCGGGAGGATGACACCGGATTTTCAAACCGCTTATGGCCATTCCTGCACGAGTCAAACTCCGCCTGAATGTGCCGATCCGAGGCACACCACGACCGGACGCAGCGACAGGCCCAGTCGCTCCGCGACACGCGACGCCTCTCTTCGCGGGCGCAGCCCGCTTTGGAGTGCGCGGGACGAAGGCCCCGCTTTCCCGCACCCGGCGTGCAAGCCACCCGCCGGCGGCCCGCCCAAAGTCGCGACTCGACCGCCCGCGCCGGATCGGAAAAGGACCGAAAGACCGGAGCCAAAAATAGATCGTGACTTTTCTTCCCCCGAGTGACGGGCGGTTGGCCAGTCGAACACGTCTTCCCGGCTCTTGCCAGATGCCCGGTTCGGTTGTATATTCCCTTTATCACGTCCGTTTTGCGTGTTGCTTGGAGGAGTCGTGGGGACTTTCGCGCCAGCAGTGCCGCAACCGACCCGCCGCAACCTCAATTCACCCTCCCCTTGGGGGGAGGCAGGGAGAGGGGCGCTCACCGGTCGGTTCAGCCGGATTGCCCAAATACCCCCGCCCCCCTAACCCCCCCACCCCCGCCATCGCTCAGGAGGCCCTGACGCCATGACCACCCGGACGCCCAGAATCAAATTTCCTATCAGTCCCCGTCACGGCGTTAGCGTGAGCCGACCAATGCCCCGAGATCCATCGCGCCGATCAGGACCGGACGACCGAGAGCGTCGTTGCGACGGGTATGCGGGCCGGGGAGATCGTACGTTGTGATGTTCAAGAAGGACTGACCGGAGGCACAAACATGCGGACTACTTTGCTCGACGGCGTGTGGGACCTCTCCTACGGCCCGCAGCAACCGGCGGCTCCGGCGACGCCTGATGAACTCGCGGCCTCGGGTTGGCCCAGCATCGACGCAGCGGTGCCCGGCAATGTCGAGCTGGACCTGATGAAGGCTGGGCTGCTCCCCGAGTTGTCGTTTGCCAACAACATCCACCAGACGCGAGCCTACGAGGGCCATCGCTGGTGGTATCACCGGTCGTTCCCGTCGCCGGAGACTGCCGCCGGCGAACGAGTCGAGCTGGTGTTCGACGGCATCGACTGCGTGGGCACGGTCTTCCTCAACGGCCAGGTAGTGGGCCGGCCGTGCAATATGCTGATCCCGCATCGATTCGACGTGACCGCGCTGTTGCGGCGGGGCGGGGCCGCCAACCATCTTCACGTTCGCCTCGACTCAGCGGTGCTCGAAGGGCGCAAGCACGTCCCCGGCGCCAACGAAGGTGCCTTCGTGATCAACTGGGAATCCCTGGCGGTGCGGAAAGCGCCGCACATGTACGGGTGGGACATCATGCCCCGGCTGGTCTCGGCCGGCCTGTGGCGGTCGGTCAGGCTGGAGATCGTCCCCCCGGTGCGGTTCGAGGATGTCTACGCAGCCACGCTCTCGACCAACCCTGCCAACGGCAAGGCGAGGCTGCTCGTCGACTGGCAGTTTCAGGTCCCGGTCTTCGACATCGACCGCTGGAAGTTCCGCCTGTCTCTCTGCCGCGACGGCGCGACGGTGTTCACACGGTCGCAGCCGCTGGTCGCCAACCATGGCCGAACACTCTTCGACGTCGGCGGCGTCGAGTGCTGGTGGCCGCGCGGATATGGCCGCCAGCCGCTCTATGACCTCGTCCTCGAAGTCGTGGACGAAACCGACGCAGTTCTGGCGACCCACGCCAGCCGAATCGGCATTCGCACGGTCAAGCTCGTCCGCACGACCACCACGTCCCACGAGGCCCCCGGCGAGTTCGTGTTCGTGGTCAACGATCAGCCGGTGTTCATCAAGGGGACCAACTGGGTCCCGCTGGACGCCCTGCACAGCCGCGACAAGCAGCATCTTGCGCCCGCGTTCGACATGCTCGCGGACCTCAACTGCAACATGGTCCGGTGTTGGGGCGGGAATGTCTACGAGGACGACGACTTCTTCGCGCACTGCGATCGCCTGGGGATTCTCGTCTGGCAGGATTTTGCCATGGCCTGCGCCCTGTATCCGCAGACCGATGAATTCGCCGCGGTCATCCGGGCCGAGGCCGAGACGATCATCCGCAAGCTCCGCAATCATGCCAGCCTCGCGCTCTGGGCCGGCAACAACGAGAACGACCAGGGCTACATCGGCGGATGGTTTGGCGTGAAGTTCGATCCAAACCTGGCCGACCGCCTCAGCCGCGAGGTGCTGCCCACGGCCGTGCGGCGGCTGGATCCCTGCCGCGAGTACCTTCCAAGCTCGCCCTATTTCGGGCCGGACCTGCTCAAGATGCCCGATCGCCACGAGCACACTCCCGAAGACCACCTTTGGGGACCCCGTGATGATTTCAAAGGCAAGTTCTACACTTCCTCCGCCGCACATTTTGCCAGCGAGATCGGCTACCACGGATGCCCGGGCCGCCGCACGATGGAACAGATCGTGGACAAGGACCACCTCTGGCCGTGGCAGGACAACGACCAGTGGCTGACTCACGCCACGCGGCCGCACGTGAACGTTGCCAGTTTCAATTACCGCATTCCGCTGATGGCCAAGCAGATCAGCGTGCTCTTCGACCGCGTCCCGGACAACCTCGACGATTACATTGCCGCCTCGCAGATCAGCCAGGCGGAAGCCAAGAAGTTCTTCATCGAATGGTTCCGCCAGGGCAAGATGCGACGGACCGGCATCCTGTGGTGGAACCTGCGTGACGGCTGGCCGATCATCTCCGACGCGGTGGTCGACTACTACAACCGCAGGAAACTCGCGTACCATTACATCAAGCGCGTCCAGGCGGACGTGTGCGTGATCTGCGGGGAACCAGCCGACGGCACCCATCCGGTGCTTGTGGTGAACGACACGCTGTCTGCGGTTTCCGGTTCGCTGACCATCACCGACGCGGATTCCGGGAAGATGCTGCTGGAAACGGCGTTCTCGGTGGACATCAATGGCCGGACGATTGCGGGGCATATCCCAGCCAGCGATAGGCCGGCATTCTGGCTGATCTCGTGGACGGTCAACGGGCGAACGTTTGAAAACCATTACCTCGCTGGCCCGCGTCCATTTAAGCTGGATGGCTACAAGCGTTGGCTTGCCCGGATCGGCCTGGTGGCGGGGGAGTGATGCCGGCTAGGGCCCGAAGAGGGATCAGAAGCCACCAATAATGGCTTCTGACCCAATCCTGTTCGGCACGCGGTTTGCTGTGGGGAGGCGTGGCGGTGGAGTGAAGCGGCGGCGGCGACGGTCAGGGGCTCGGTGGTCGGAGGGGGGTGTGGTTTGGCGCGCAGCATCAACCGCCGCG
>JAQTVL010000569.1 GCA_028706835.1 Phycisphaerae bacterium
TTGCAGGTCCGCGCCGCCTACCTCAGCGAAGACGGCCGGGCTGAAGATTTTCACGCCCGACGACCCCGAGGCCGAGCCGCCGGCCGAAACCGCCTCCGACCGGCTGCATGAACGGTTATGCACCCGTGGCGACCCCTTTCCTTGACAGTCCCGCGGCGGGGACGTAACCTTGCCGCGACTGTGGCAATTGCAGACCACTGGATTTCGCGTAACAACCAGAGCGCATTATGAAAATCTCCTATCAATGGCTGAAGACCTACCTCCCCGCGTTGGCGGAGTCCCCGGAGCAGATCGGGCAGCGGCTGCTGCTGGCTGGGTTTCCGGTCGAGTCGATCGAGGCGGCGGGGGATGATTTCGTCATCGACGTCGAGGTGACAAGCAACCGCCCTGACCTGCTGGGGCATATCGGCATGGCCCGCGAGGTGTCGGCGCTGACCGGCGTGCCGCTGGTGCTGCCCAAGGTTTCGCCGGCGGGAGACGCAACGCCCGCGCTGGCGGCGAAGACGTCGGTCAAACTCCAGTCGCCGGACTGCCCGCTCTACACCGCGCGGATCATCGAGGGCGTGAAGATCAGGCCGAGCCCGGCCTGGCTGGTCAAGCGGGTTGAGACGCTGGGGCTTCGACCGGTGAACAACGTCGTCGATATCACCAACTTCGTGCTGTTCGAGTATTCGCAGCCGCTGCACGCCTTCGATTACGACAAGTTGGCGGAGCGGCGGATCGTGGTCCGCAAGGCGGCCAGGGGCGAGAAGATCACCAGCATCGACGGGCATGTCCGCGAGCTGGACCCGTCGATGCTCGTCATCGCCGACGCGGCGCGACCCGTGGCGGTGGCTGGGGTGATGGGCGGGCTGGACAGCGAAGTCGGCCCGACGACGAAGACGATCCTGCTGGAGAGCGCATACTTCGACCCGATGAGCATCCGCGCGACGGCCCGCAAGCTGGGGCTGTTCTCGGATTCGTCGTTCCGGTTCGAGCGCGGCGTGGACCTGAGCGGCGTAACCGAGGCGTCGAACCGCGCGACCGACCTGATCGTCGAACTCTGCGGCGGCAAGGCGATGCCGGGGTTCGCGGTCGATCCAGCGAACACTGAGCGCCCCGCACAGACGCCGACGGTTTCCATGCGGATTGCGCGGCTTGAGAAGTTGCTTGGCTCATCGGTCCCCGCGACTCGCGTCGTCGAGATTCTCGCGGCACTGCAACTGTCGCCGAAACTTTCGAGCGACAAGGCTCAGGTGACAGTCACGGTCCCGAGTTTCCGCCAGGACCTTCGCCGCGAGGTGGACCTGATCGAGGAGGTGGCCCGCGTCCACGGCTACGACAAGATTCCGGTGCGCGACACGATCGAGCTGGTCGTCCGCCCGCCGAACTTCCGGCAGAACACGATGCGGCGAATCGCCCGGGCGCTGACCGGCTTGGGCTTCTTCGAGACGGTGAGCATTACGTTCGTCCTGCGCGACCGGGCGGAGTTGTTCGCCCGCGGCGGGCCGGGGCGGTTGGAGGTCGATCACTCGTCGCGGAAGGCGGAGAACGCCTTGCGGCGATCGCTGCTGCCCAGCCTGCTGGCGGCGAGGCGGCACAACGAGACGGTGCAGGTGAAACGGGCCGACCTGTTCGAGATCGCGGCGGTGTTCGATCCGCGTAGCACGGGCATCCTGCCCGTGAATTCCTCTGGGGCCGGGACGGCCCCGAAAGACATGGGCGGGACGCCCATGCTACTGCCGATCGAAACCCTGCGCCTGGGCCTGACGGCTGACAGCGACATGCGCGAGGCCCGCGGCGTGCTGGAGCAACTGGTCCGCCAACTCGACCCGCGAGCGGAACTGACGCTCCGGCTGGCCGACCGCCCGGAGTTCGTGCCCGGCCAGGGGGCAGAGGTGCTGGTGAACGGGCAGGTGGTCGGATTGGTCGGCAGGGTGGCCGACGCCGTGCGGGCGCAGTTCGAGTTGCACCAGGAGGTGACGGTGGCGGAGGTCGATGTCGAGCCGCTGCTCGCGCTGGCCTCGCGGCAGCACGAGTATTGCCCGCTGGCGAGGTTCCCGGCGATTGACCGCGACCTGTCGATCCTGGTGGACGAGCCGGTGACGTGGCAGCAGGTGCAGCAGACGATCCGCGAAGCAGCCCCGGCGGAACTGGAATCCATCGAGTTCGCGGACCTGTTTCGAGGGGGTAAACAGTTCCCGCCGGGCAAGAAGAGCTTCACGTTCACGCTGCGCTATCGGCTGGCGGAGGGGACGCTGACCAACGAGCAGGCGAATGCGTTCGCCGAGCAGTCGGTCAAGGCGCTGAGCGCGAAGCTGGGGGCGGCGCTGCGGGACAAGTGAGAGAGCAAGGAAATGGGACTTATGGGAGTAATAGGGCCCATGCGAGTCATAGGTCCCGTGCTTCCCATAAGTCCCATTGCCAAGTGCTGCCTGTGCGCCCTACCGGGGGAGCGGTCGCGATTACGCGACCCTGTAAAGCCCGCGGCGGACCTTGCGGAAGCGATCGTCCTTGGACAGGGCCTGGTTGACCATGCTCCGCAGGTGCGGGCTCCGGGAGCCGTAGTTGGAGTTGCGGACCGCTTTGACCAGGTCCTTCACCCGCATCGGCTCGGTCGCGGATTCCAGGATGCTCACCAGGGTATTGCCGAGGGTCTTGCCCTGGCGGGGGCCGCGGGTCTTGCCGGGGTCCCGGCCGGTCTTCCCGGCGGTTTTGACCTTGCGGGCTGGGGCGGCGACGGCAGCAGACGCGCCCAGGGCGGCGAGCTGTGCGTTCACATCAGCCAGCCTGGCCAGGAGCTGGGTCCTCTCGTCGGCCAGGGAACTGACCCGCCGATCCACGGCGGCTTTGAGCTCGGCAACGTCGAGCAGATCGAGCCGAAGCCGGACGCTCCGCCTGGCCTTCCCCCTGGTGACTGCCTTCTTTGCACGCTTTGCCACGATGCTCTCCTTGAGAGATGTGAACCGGCCGGCCCGCCAAGGCCGGCGATCTGTTGGGTTGTGAATGATAGATACCGAAACTCAGATATCAACCAACACGTCGGGGAGCGATGTCACAAACTACGGCCGTCGGGGGCATATAGCGATCATGTCACTTCGCCGCGGTTAGCTTGTACTGTCACAATGGGAGCGGTGTCAAGAGGGAACGGCGCCGAACGGCGAGCGACAGCCGAGGGTGAGCCGGGCAGTCGAACGCCTGCGCGAAGCAGCTCTGACGAATAGCTTTTCGTCGCACCCGGCCAACCGGCGGTAAGAGCGGGTCGGGCGGGGTCCAGAGGCATTCCGCAAAATATCTATTTGTCGCAACGCTTTTTTCTTGACTCTTATGACT
>JAQTVL010000570.1 GCA_028706835.1 Phycisphaerae bacterium
AGAGCGCCAGTTCGACGACCTTGTGATCCAAGAACGGCGAGCGGACTTCGAGCGCCACCCGCATGGACGCGCGGTCGACCTTGGTGAGTATGTCGCCGGGCAAATACGACACGTAGTCGAAGTGCGACGCCGCCTGAACCGCCCCGCCCGGGCATCGGGCGAAGCAGGCGTCGGCCATCCCTCGCCACAGTTGGCCCGCCTCCTGGACGGCGCCGTCCTGTCCGATCATCAGCCGCCCGACGGCCCGCTCGTCGAACAACTCGACCCAGCGACGGTAGGCGGCCGCCGGCCAACCCTGGGCCAGCCCGTCTGCCAACCGGGCCAGCCGGGTCCATCGATCGCGGTGGCCTCGCCCGGCCAGCCGCCGCCACAAGGGGCCGGTCAGTTGCCAGAACCACTGAAAGGTGTGATACCGCGCAGCCAGCCGAACGGCCCGGTAGCGGTCGTAACCGCAGAAGGCCTCGTCGCCGCCGTCGCCGGACAGCGTCACCTTCACGTGCTGCCGCGTGAGCTTGGCGACCCAGTAGGTCGGGATGATCGAGCTGTCCGCGAACGGCTCACCCACCGTTTCGATCAGGTCGTCCAGCACGTCCAACAGGTGTTCCGGTTGGACTTCCAGTTCGACGTGCTCTGTGCCCAATTCCTTGGCCACCAGTCGGGCCGGTTCGCGCTCGTCGTAGGCCGGGTCCGGCGTGCCAATCGTAAATGTGCGAATCGGCCGATTCAGCACCCGCCGGATGATCGACGCGACGATGGCCGAGTCGATCCCGCCGGACAGGAAGCAGCCGACCTCCACGTCCGCGTGCAACCGAAGTTCCGTCGCCTCAACCAGCGTCTTCCGCGTCGCATCGATGCCGGCCGTCAATGAGCCCCGGAATCGCCGGATCGGATCGTCCGGCCAGTAGATGGCCTGATCCGCAGTGGGCAGTTCTGCCAGAACCAGTTCCGGGTGCAACACACTCAGGGGTCCGGTGCGCTCCGCTGCTGCGCCGTCGCCCGTCCGGGGCCAGCGGAATGAATGGCCCGGCCAGACCGGCAGCAGGTTGTGAGCGCTGACCAGCCCGTGCCCACAGAGCAGGTAGTACGCGATCGTCGACGAGGCCGGCCGCCGGTGCGAGAGGCCGAACAGCCCCAGACACGATGCGTTGCTGGCGAAGACAAGCGCTCCATCTTCCTGCACGGCGACGTACAGCGGCTTTTGCCCCAGGCGGTCGCGGGCGAGGCAGACTGATTTCTTGGCCAGGTCCACGATCGCGAACGCGAACATGCCGCGGAAATGCTTCGGGCATTCGTCGCCCCACTGCTCGTAGGCGTGGATGATTACTTCCGTGTCGGCGTGGTCGGTCTTGAACCGATGGCCCAACTTCTCCAACTCCGGCCGGAGCTCGACGTGGTTGTAGATTTCGCCGTTGAAGACGACCCAGATCGTCCCGTCCTCGTTGCACATCGGCTGGGCCCCGCCGGGCAGGTCGACGATCGACAAGCGGTAGTGAATCAGGCCAACCCGGCCGTCGGGCGAGATGTAGGTGCCCTGCCCGTCCGGCCCGCGATGGGCGACGGGAGCGCCCATGCGTTGCAGCAATTCCTCGGTGATGGCCGGCGGGTTCGGCGGCTGCCCTCCCGCGAAGTTCACGATGCCGGCGAATCCGCACATGAAGGTCAGAATACAGAAGTCAGAATTCAGAAGACAGGAGAAAAACCGGCCCGTTCGTAGCACTTCGTAGCACGGGCATCTTGCCCGTGGGTTCTCGGGGCCGGGACGGCCCTGAGAATCATGGGCGAGACGCCCATGCTACGATGAACGACCTAAGTTGCGCTGTAGTGCTACGAACGCCAACGAAGAAGGCGGCCCCGTCGCCGGACGCCGCCTTCTCTTCATTCCGAATTCCGCTTTCCGAATTGCGTCACGCCTTCCACCCGCAGCACTTGCGGATCGCGTCCATCACGCGGATTTGCTCGCGAACCGATTCCGGCGTAATCAGCAGACGGCGACCCTTGCGGATCGACGCCGCCAGGCTGTCGTAGTAGTCAGGGCCGTTGTCCGCCGGCACCGCGGGCACAGCCTTTTCCTGCCACGGGAGCTTGTCGTCGTTGCCGTATTTCCGGCCTGCGGGCGCGGCGTCGACGATCTTGATCGGCGTAACCTTCTTCGGGTCGAAGAACTTGATCTGCGCCTCCTGCTTGTTGCCCGGCCCCTCTTTCTTGACGATCTGCATCGTGCCGTGCGTCCCGCACACCAGCCACTGGGCCGGCGGGAACGCGCACGCATAGCTCTGCTCCACCTCGACCACCCGGCCGTTCTTGCCGCGGAGCACAACCTTCACCCAGTCGTCGGCGTCGCCGGCGGTCACGGTGTGCTTCAGGTCGCCCCACACGTCCGCGACCGGCGAGTCCAGCAACTGGATCGCGTTGTCGACGGCGTGCGCCCCGTTGTTGTTCAGGTAGCCGCCGCCGTACTTCTTCAACTGCTGCCAGTCATTTCGGCGGAAGAACGTTTGCGCCGACTGGCGGATCCAGAACACCTTGCCGAGAATCCCGCTGTCCATCGTCTCGCGGACGAACTTCGCATCGTCCCGAATCCGGCGGTTCTGGTGGATCGTCAGCAGCCGCTTGGCCTTCCTGGCCGCCGCGATCATCTTGTCGGCCTCCGCCACGCTGGTCGCCATCGGCTTTTCGACCACCACGTCCATGCCGGCCTTGAGCGCCGCAAGCGTGTGCGGGCAGTGGTCGGAGTTTCGAGTGCAGATGATCGCCAGTTCCGCCAGGCCGCTCTTGAAGAACTCCGCCGGCGTGGCGAACGTCTTGCACCCGGTCAGTTGCTCCGCCTCCTTGCGGCGATCCTCCAGCAGGTCGACGCAGGCGACGATCTTGTAGGCCGGCTTCTTGACCAGTTCCTGGACGTGATGCGACCACCCGATCCGCCCGAGCCCGACCACTCCCACCGCAATCTGATTCGACTTAGCCATCTGACGCTATCTCCTTGAACGTGTGTTCGGACAGAATGAAATCTCAGGCCGCCTAGTGTAGCAGTTGACGTGGCGCTGACCAGTGGGATTTTGGGCGGGTTCGCTGTTTGTGGAGTGCGGTAGCGCAGCTACCGCTTTGGTGGGCAGGCGCGACGTTGCACAACCGAAAGCGGTAGCTGCGCTACCGCACTCCACGAAAAGATGGATTGGCAAGCACGCCACCAGTCTTTGCCACACCCGTTACGTTCTGGCCGTCAAAGCGCGTCTGTCAACAGCTCTGACGAATAGCTTTTCGTCGCACCCGGCCAACCGGCGGTAAGAGCGGGTCGGGCGGGGTCCA
>JAQTVL010000044.1 GCA_028706835.1 Phycisphaerae bacterium
TTGTTCCATTCCAGCACGTCGACCAGCACGATCTTGAACATCCAGATCAGCAGCGCGCGGAAGATCAGCTCCTCGTAGATTCCGGCGGTCACGTCGATGACCAGCATCTCGCGCATGGTGTAGCGGACTTCGCCGGCGGTGGTTAGCAGGTGCGTCATGCGATAGAGGACCAGCAGCGGCACGCAGAACAGGAAACTCTCGACGGCCATGCCGCCGATGGTCGACCAGCGGACCCTGGCTCGCGGGCTGTCCGTGACCAGGTGCCAGATCACCAGCACGATCAGCAGCAGCACGCCGGGCAGATAGGTGGGCACATTGGCGAACAGATCGAAGAACTGGACGATGCCATAGAACGCAAGCACGCGGTCGGGCGGGTGGCTCAACGGCAGCGGGCCGGCACTGATCGAGCCGAGTTCGTAGAAGATGATCAGCGGCAGCAGGAACACGAGGCAGTTGAGCGGGCGTTGCGTGGCCTCGTAGTAGGTGTCCTTAAGCGGGCCGAATTCGTAGGGTTTGGGCCGAACCACCGACGCACCTCCGGGGCAGCATCGAGCACAGTGTAACCGTGACGCGCGGCAGCGGCAACGGTAAGGCCGTCGAATCGCGAAACGCCAAGGCGGACGGGCGGCCTGGCGGCGCAGCCGCATTTGGGCTGGACCGCCGCGAGTGAATCGCTAATCTGAATTGCGGAGGTTGCTCGACGCCATGAACACCACGGACACGCTCAAGCAGTTCTACCTCGCGATGATGGACCGGTATGGCCCGCAGGGCTGGTGGCCGGCGGGGTCGCCGTTCGAGATGATCGTCGGCGCCATGCTCACGCAAAACACGGCCTGGGTGAACGTCGAGAAGGCGCTGCTTCGGCTGAAGGCCGCCGACGCCCTGACGGCGCGGGCGATCGACGCGATGCCGATCGAGCGGTTGGCTGAACTGATCCGCCCAGCCGGCTACTTCAACGTCAAGGCCCGCCGGCTGAAGAACCTGGTCCGCTGGATGGTCGACGCCTACGATGGCGACGTCGAGCGGATGAAGGCGGCCCAGCCGGCGTCGATGCGACGGCAGTTGCTGGACGTCAACGGCGTCGGGCCGGAGACGGCCGACTCGATGATGCTCTACGCACTCGGCCATCCACGGTTCGTGGTGGATGCGTACACCTATCGGATCGCGGTGCGGCACGGGCTGATCTGTCCGCCGACCGAGTACGACGACCTCCAGGCGGTGTTCGAGGACCACCTGCCGTCTGACGCCGCGATGTTCAACGAATACCACGCCCTGCTGGTCCGCGTGGGCAAGGAGCACTGCAAGCCTCATGCGCGATGCGAGGGTTGCCCGCTGGAGAAGTTCCCGCACGACGCCGAGGCGCGGTGAGTTGGTTGGATTTCCCGTGAGGGTGCTGGATTGCGGCAGCAGCAGCCAGGGGTTGGGATGGCCTCGTCGGTGACGCTGTTGCCGTTCCGCCGCTCCCGTCGCGGTTGGCGTTTCTCCGTCGCGAGACGTTATGTGGATAGGCGCTACGGTGGTATGGAACGTGTTGCGTTCTCTTACCATCAACCCGAAGTCATCCGAACGTAAGAATTTTGCAGTCGATGACGTAAGTTACGGAATCGCCGCATGTTGCGGAACGATACAACATCCGCGTCGAGGTTCTGGCACACGATTTGCTGCATTACATCGAGCGGATGTGTCAACTGATGATGCAAATCGATCCAGTTGTCGACGTTCGAGACGAGTCGGACTTCGACCGAATCAGGGAGCAGGCATGACTGCAAAGGAACTCATTGCGCTGGCGGCCGTCTTCTGGGTGTCCGTAGCTTCCACGTTGCGATCGGAGCCGTCGCCATCGGCGCCGCCCGACGTTGACAGAACTGCCGCGACGCAGGCGGCGGGCAATGATCCGCTCATCGTGGGGACTGGCATCCAGGGCGGGCTGTGCCTGGTCATTGGTGCCAAGAGTCTGGAGACGTCCACCGCGTTGGCCCGCAGCACACACATCTACGTCCAGGTCCTTCAGCCCGACTGGAAGATCGCGGCTCAGTGGGGCGGCGAGTTTTCCCGCCCTGATTACCCGGATCGCGAGAAGATCGCGATCCGATGCGCTGCATTCGATCCGGATCACTACGGTACGAATCTGTTCAACCTGGTTGTCGTGGAGGATGCGTCGGCTCTCGGAAAGGCCAAGTTGGCTGACCTCTGTCGGATCCTCGTTCCGAACGGGGCGGTCGCCCTCAAGGCCGTTCCGAAGGATTTTGTCGCCGAGGCCAAGGCGCTGGCGATGGCGACACTGACCGCCGAGGGTTTCGCCGTCGGCTATCGCAAGCCGATCAAGCCGGCAGAGTGGAAACTTCCGCTGGAAACAAAGTGGCAGGCCGGACCGCGAAGTCAGATTTCCAACGGCTACGCCGGCATCTGCGCCGGCGACGGGAAGCTGTTCTACCTCGAGCAGATGGAACGCAACGAGGGCGACCTGGCCGACTGCGCGGCCGTCCTGTTTGCCCGCGACGCCTACAACGGCCGAACGCTGTGGACCTGGGAACTGCCCGGCCGGTACAGCGGAATGGGCTTGGCTGCGACCAGCACGGGCCGGCTGTTCGTCAAGACCGGCACGGGGTTGCTTTTGTGTTTGGATGGGAACACGGGAAAGACGCTCTTTGAGGTCGCACGGGACGTGCATCGCGAAAGCGGGATATGGCTGTTGAACGACGACCTGCTGTCCATCCACGGTGACGTGCGTTCCGCGCAGACCGGCAAGCCGCTGTGGCGGTATCCGTCCCTGCGTTACCAGCCGCTGCCGGGGACTGTGATCGGCGCGAATATCTACTTCTGCGACGGAACGACGATCTTCGCGCGGAAGCTGGCGGACGGCCAGGAGGTGTGGAAGGTCCCGACGACCGACCTGCCGCTTCCCGCTCGCCCCGAGTCGCTGTCGCGGGCGGATCAGTATCTGCTCGTCCGCACGGCCAAGAGCAACGACGAATCGGCGGTCGCCGCGCTCGACGCCGCGACGGGGAAACTCCTGTGGTCCTACACGTGGAAGGTCCGCACGTTGCCCCAGGAGCGCTACTTCAACGCCGGCGGCGTTCGGCACGCGACGGCGGACGGCAAACTGCTGCTGTATTACCGCCACGACCAGGCGAACGCCTACGCCGACGAGGTCGTGGCCACGCGGATCGACCTGGCGACGGGCAAGGTCGACTTCGAGGACCGGATCGTCAAGGAGGCGGGCGATTATCACGGCTGCTTCTCGGAACTGCACCTCGGCGACTACATCGCGTATTACGACCTGTGGGTGAACAAGAAAACGCTCGAAACGACGCGCGTCGCCATGCCGCACCCAGCCTGCTTCTTCGGCATGAGCACGGCGTTCGGCATGGTGTTCAACTTCCCCAGCCGCAAGAGCGGGCCGATCAGCGCGGCCGGGCCGGCCGACGCGGTTCCGACGACGGCCGCTGACGCCGTGATGCAGAAGTTCGGCGCCGCCGGTTCGTCGGCGGAGGCCGGATCGGGCGACTGGCCGATGTTTCGCGGCGGGCCCGCCGGCGGCAATGCCGCTCGCGCGTCCCTCGGCGGGGAACTGGCCAAGGCGTGGGAATCGCAGGTCGGGGCGGGCAGTGCGAGCTTCGCCATGATGAGCAGCCAGCGGACGGGCCTGAGTCAGGCGGTCGCGGCATACGGGCTGGCGGTTGTGTCGGATATCGACGGGCAGCGCATCGTGGCCCTGAATATGGCCGACGGAAAGCCGAAGTGGGCGTTTCACGTGGGCAGCCGGGTGGACTATCCGCCGACGCTCTACCGCGGGCTGTGCCTGTTCGCCGCCCGCGACGGGTGGGTGTATTGCCTGGACGCCGCGACGGGCCAGCCGGTCTACAGGTTGCCGGCCGGGCCCCGCGAGCGGTACATCGGCGGCCGGGAAAAACTGGAATCGCGGTGGCCGCTGCAATCGGACGTGCTGATCGCCAACGGAGTCGCCTACGTCGCCGGCGGCGAAGGCGGCGGGCTGGCGTTCAAGCCGGAGACCGGCGAACGGGTCGGGGCCAAGGATGCGGCGGCGATTGCCCTCGGCTACAAGGGCGTGCCGGGCGGCCGCGACCTGCGGATGTCCTACGACCTGCTGCTCAAGGGCAACAGCATTCCTCGCACCAACGAGGACAACGCGGGCGGCTTCACCCGGGCGCCCTTCGGCGACAAGCTCGACGCCCGCGTGCTGGCGTTCGACGACAAGCTGACGGTGGCCTACCAGTTCCGCCCGGCAGGGGAAGGGTGGGCCAACAAGGGAACGCTGACGCTGAAAGGCGTCGTCGACAACCCGGCCAAGCCGAAATGGTCGAGCGACCCGATCGAACTGGTGGTCGACGACCTGCTGCTCACGCCGGATCGCGTGTTCTGCGTGGGGCACTACCAGCGGGTCAAGAAGGCGCCGGAACTCTGGGTGATCTCCCGCGACGACGGCAAGGTGCTGGCCACACTTCCCGTAGACGGTTTTCCGGCGTTCATGGGCATGTCCGCAGTCGGGAACAAACTGTTCATTGCGACGCGCGAGGGAAAGCTGCTGTGCTACGCGGGGAAATGAATCGAGTCGCCAGACCATTTCCGGCGAAGGCCGGCTGGCGGCAGCCTGAGGCGCCTCGCCTCTCGGACACCGGAGGGCAAAAATGCCGCAATGCAGGATGAGGTTCGAGGGAATGAAGTCGTGCATCAATGCTGCACTTCCGATCTTGTTTCTGCTGATCGCGCCCCTGCGCGCGGATGAGCCCGGTTCGGCCGGCCTGCCGATGAACAAGTGGGTGAAGCTCCCCGCCACGTCGCAACCTGGCTACCTCTGGAGCGCTCCGGTGTATGTGCCGGCGCGCGGGCAGGTGTTGTTCTGGGGATCGGCCCATGCCGCGACGGGTGGCGCTGTGGGGTTCCTCAGCGGCACGAGCCGCAATGACGTCGTTGCGTTCGACGCTGCGGCGCTCGCATGGGCCTCCGATTATCCGAGCGACGAGAAGGCGCCGGTGGGAATTGCCGGGGTGGGCGGAGTCGGCGCCATGCTGCCTTCGGGCCGGCCCAGGCCGGCGCACGTCATGCAGGGCGTGTGCTACGATTCAAAACGCGGCCAGGTGATCTACACCATGAAGGGGCTGATGGCCGCCTACGACCCCGGTGCCAAGACGTGGAAGGACCTCGGGGCCAGGACGGTCATGTCGGACGGGGGCGGGCAGCCCGCATCGGGCCAGGCGGCCCCCGCGCCGGTTGAATACCCCGGCGGTCCGCCTGTCTATGCGATTGGGACGTGCTACGATCCGGTCAACGACGAGATACTGCTGTTCCCTCATTTCGATGCCAAGAACATCGCCCTGCGGCAGGCCACCGGGCAAATCAGCGGGCATTACGGCACGTTTCGCTACAGTTTCAAGGACAACCTCTGGCGGCAGGCGGGCGACACGCTGGGGACGGAGCAGACCCGGAAGGCGCGGGCCGATCTGTTGGCGGCCATGGCGAAGGTCAGCAACGCCATGGACGCCGCGTGGCGTTTGAATCGCCGGCCGGACCCGGTCGCCGCCGCCGAAGCCGCCAGGCAGCTCGAAGCGGCCGTCGAGGCCGCGGGCGATCAACGCACGCCGGTCGCTGAGCGGCTCAAGGCCGCCGGCGCTGCCCTGGCGGCTGGCAAGCCGGGCGACGCTCTCCAACCGCTTCGAGATTCGCTGTGGGCGATGAATGCGATTCTGGACACGACGCTTCGCATTGAGCCGCCCGCACGGTGCGGGGCGCCCATGGCGTATGACGCGAAGAACCAGCTCATTGTCATGTTCGGCGGCCACACCAACCTGGCCCGAACGGACCTGCCCCCCGGCACGCCGAACGTCCAAAGCTACGAGACGGGGCTGAATGACACCTGGGTGTACGACTGTAAGAGCCGCCAATGGCGGGAACTCGCGTGCGCCAATCGGCCGCCGGCGGGGACACTCGTCAGCAAGATGCCCATGCTGGCCTACGACCCAGCCAGCGGGCTGATCGTGTTGGTGTCGCTGACGACATCGGGCAGGCCGCCCCGGCAGGAGTGCAAGGCGGTGCTGTGGACCCTCGACGCCGCCAAGGGCGAATGGTTGCAGCGGGACACGCAAGACTGGCCCGGGCGGCTGGCCGTGGTGGGCAGCGGCGGGGGCAGTTCGTATCCGGGGGCCGAGATGCCGACGAGCGTGCTGGCGTTGGACGAGAAGGCGAAGTTGCTTCTGATCGTCCAGCGGGAGAAGAGCGGCTCGGACACGTGCGCGATGCGACTGGACGTGGGCAAGCTGCCGACGGCTCCGGCCCCGACCTGGGCGGCCCCGCCTCCGATTCGGCCTCAGGAAGTGCCCGGTGAAGACCCGGCCTGGGTGGCCCGTTTGAAGGACCTGCCGGCCAATACCTGGGTGCGGGCCAAGCCGAAGCAGGAGGCCAAAAGGCGGGACTGGGGCAACCTGTCGGTCGATCCGGTTCGCGGGTGGGTGGTGTACTTCGGCGGGGGGCACTCGACCTGGCAGGTGAACGACGTGGCTGTCTATTCCGTCGGCGCCAACGCCTGGGCGCCGGCGGTCGGCGACTTCAATTCGTACATCACGCCGCAGGGCTGGGAAGGCTCGACCCTCGGGTATCGCGGGGGGCCGGCCTGCGGGCATCAGCGTAACGCCTACCAGAGCTTCGACGGGCGGATGTACCTGCTTGTGGGAACAGACGAGAACCCGTCCGCCGGCAGGTCTCTGTGGAGCCCCTGGAACTTCACGTTTCACGCCGAGCGGGATTTCGTTCGCTTCTACGACATCGACCGCGGCGGCGTGTGGCGAGAGACGCGCATCGCAACGATCGAGCGGCCCGAGAAGGTGCCCTACCAGACGAATGTGAATCTGGCGGACCCGGCCGGCCGGCTGATCAACCTGATCCGCACGGGCGGCGGCGACAGCGCGAGGATGTTCGCCGCCGTCTACGATGTCGGCCCCGACAAGCTGACTGTCCGCGAGGTCCCCGCCCCGCTGCCGCCGGTGTGGGAGATCGGAGAATCACGGCCGTTCTGTTACGTCGCGGGTGAAGGCAGCGTCTTCTACATGAGCGCCAAGCCCGACCAGGCCGCGACGGCGCCTCAGGGGGGGAAGCGGCCGATGAAGCAGGCGACCTACTTGTATGACGTCGGGAAGAACGCGTTCCGCGAACTCCGCCCGGCCCACACGCCGCCCGCGGCCTCCGTGCGGGTGGTCGAGTACGTCGACAGCCAGAAGTGCGCCTGGGCCATTGTCGGCGACCAGCAGTGGGTCTATTCATTTGAGAGGAACGATTGGGCGCAGATGCCGCTGGTTGTCGAGGGCGGCGGGATGTGGTTTCAAACCCCGTATGGCCAGATGGTCTGGGTGGCCAGGTATGGCGTGTTCGTCAACCTGGGCGGGGGCACGTGGATCATGCGGCCTGAGTGCGGCCGAGCCTTTGATGCGGCGCGCGTGCCGGCGACGCGGCCGGACAAATAGGAACGCAGTCGACGGCCGCCCCGGGGCATCGGCGTTGCGACCATCCGCAACCAGCGATATGATCGCAGAGGTTCGGGACGCGACCTGCCCCCGGAGAGCCGAACGACCGATGAGCCCTCGACGCCCAGCCGTAGATCCCGAGTATGTCGCCGCGGATATTCATCAGCGGTTCGCCCGCTGCATCCCCGGCACGCGTCTGCCCGGGCGAACGGAGTTGGCCCGATACTATGGGTGCAGCGAGCACATCGCGGCCAAGTCGATCGATCAGTTGGTGCGCGACGGGTTGGTTCAGCGGCGGAATCGCGGAGCGTTCATCGTTTCACGCGCGGTCCCCGCCGAGATCGAACGGGTTTGCGCCCTTGTCACCCTTAAGAAGACGATGCTCTTTCAGCAGACCGTGCTGGCAGGCGTATCGGAGCGGTGTCAGACCTTCGGCCTGAAGGTGGACGTACACTACAGCCCGCCGCCTCCGATTGGCGTGGACGTTCTGCGGAAACTGGCCGGCGGCGACCCGCTGACCGTCGGCTGGGTCGTGCTGCTGGACGAACTGCCGCCGCTCCGAACGATCCGGGAGTGGCAGCGCCACGGGGTCCCGTTCGTGGTGGTCGACGACTACTCCGACATCGCGGGGGTTAATCTTGTTGTGCGCGACATTCAGCGGGCCGTATTCCACGCCACGGAGAAGCTGATCCTGGCCGGGCATCGCCGCATCGTCTGCGCTGCCATCCCCACGCCGCTCAGCGACGTCGGGCGCCAACGGATACAAGGTTTCCGATCCGCCCATGAGCACCATCGGGTTCCCTTTGACGACCGGCGGATCATCATGCTGACCGCGGAGTGCAGCCGGCTTGACGTCGTCCTTCGCTCGATGCTGTCCGGCTCCGCCCGCCCAACGGGCATCGTCAGCATGGACCAGGGCTTTGGCTGCGAGTCGATCCGCATGTGCGACGGTCTGGGGCTGCGGGTGCCGCAGGACGTCAGCGTCATATCCGCCGGCCTGCGCCGTCGCCTGGAACCGCCGGAACTGCCTCGCCTCAGTTGCATGGACGAAGGCACGCCGCAGCGAATGGGGCACATGGCTGTCGATCTGCTCGTCAAACACCGCGACATGAACGGACCGGCCACCATCTGGCTCCAGCCTGGCTATGTCGATCGCGGCTCGGTGGGCCCGCCACCCGGTTCGCCATAAGCTTCTAGTGCGGCCGCCGTGTTGAGAAATTGCATCACACGTAACTCATTTCTTGGCAAGTAGATCGGATCTCTCACTACTACCGTCGTACGAAAAGCGTTGACTTCCTTCACCATTGATGGATAGGAAGCACAGGTGGTTCCGACGAAATATAATTCCGTAACATCTGTGTGTGCTGTACGTTACGGAAATAGGTTCATGTCAGCCTCTTCGCGTGGTACGCGGTTTGCTCTACTGTGAGTTGTCTTTGGTGCCGCGTGTTCGACGCGGAGACTTCGACGGGCAGCGGTGACTGCCGAACTGAGAATTCTTACGGAGGGTATGGCGATGAATCGGAACGTTTGGGTTGCTGTGGCGGTGGCTGGATTGACGGCTTTGATGTGCCTGACCGGTGCGAACGTGGCGCGCGGCGATCTGATCATCTACTCCGATGCGTTTTCGGGCCACGCCGACGGCGGCGACGACAACAGGCTGGCCGGCACCACGACGGATGTGGGCGGGGCCACGTGGGGAAC
Source organism: Phycisphaerae bacterium (assembly GCA_028706835.1). GTDB lineage: Bacteria > Planctomycetota > Phycisphaerae > JAJVII01 > JAJVII01 > STB-87. The sequence goes on from JAQTVL010000044.1 coordinate 9,180, forward strand.
TGTCCCCGCCGCAACGGGCACTCTCCGTTTCGCCGAGCAGACGGGATACGGGGTGGTGAATATGCCCATCGCCTTGGGGGCCAACTATCTGGCCCTCGGGCACACAGCAACTGCATCTGATGGCATTCTCGTCGCCGCCGCACGCTTCATCAGTGACTCGGCGGGGTGGACGGGCGTTGGGCTTGCGTCTGGAACGGGACTCCTGTATGCCAGTGACGGCGGCGGGCCTTGGGCTCGGGTTACCGCGGACAAATTGGCGGCATTCGGCGGGCCCGGAAACACCGCCAACAAATTCATCAACGAAGTGACGCCCGCCAATTACGTCTCCGGCGCTTACAACGTGCTTGAGGTAGTCTTGGACTGTGTGACCGCAAAGGCGAGCGTGTATGTAAACGGGGCCCAGGTGGGCAGCACCTTTACCTACTCCGGCGGGATTCTGCCCACGGTCAACTATTTCACGATTCAAGTATCCGGGACCGATACGGCCGTGAAAGCCGACTGGGCAATGCTCTACACGGAAACCGCCCCGACAGCCAACGCCGGCGGCGTCTACTCGGTTGCCCCGGCCGGGTCGGTCAGTTTCGATGCCACCGCGTCGTCCGACCGCGGCGTCACGCCCAACCTCTCCAACGTCCTGACCTACGCGTGGGGCCTGGACAACGACCGCCTATACGACGACGCGACCGGTGCGACTCCCGCGTCGTTCACCTACGACTACCTGGTCAACACCTTGGGCCTGTCGGCCGGCAACCACACGGTTGGCGTCCAGGTGACGGATCGGTTCGGACAGAGCGGCACCGCCGCGAGCACCCTGACGATCAGCGTGCCCGAGCCGGCGACCATGGCGTTCCTGGCCTTGGGCGGGCTGACAATGATTGCCGGCGCCATCCGCCGCCGCCGGGTTGGTTGACCGCTGATCGGGGCGGACGCTGAGACAACGGGGCGGATCCGAGTCACTATCGGGTCCGCCCCTGTTCGTTCACGGAGCGGCCTCGACGCCTTCTCTGCCCTTGTCCTCCCCGCAATCCCAGGCAGCTATCTCGCACCGTTCACTTGCACGGGTCCTGCCAGGGGTTCGAGTCGGCTTCCCAGAGCGTTCCGGGGCGGGCCTCGGCCACCGGCACGCCGGGCGCGTAGCCGGCGTTGGCGTAGTGCGGGTCGGCGTTCGGGCCGTAGCCCAGCGCGGCCAGTCGCCGCCGGAACGACGCCATGGCTGGGGCATAGGCGGGATCGGCGGACGCGTTGCGGCTCTCTCCCGGGTCGCTGCCAAGGTCGAACAACACCTCGGGGATGTCCTCGCCGTAATACTGATACTTCAGGCTGTCCTGCTTGATCATCACGTGGTGCCGGCCCCGACGGCGAATCTGCGAGACCGTTTCGTTCGACCATCCCGCGGCCCGGCCTTCCATCAGCGGGACCAGTGTCCGGCTGTCGAGGCCCGGCGGCGCCGCGATGCCGGCCAGGTCGCACAGGGTGGCAAACAGATCGCAGAGGTTCACGTTCTCTCGCACCACCCGGCCGGCTGGGAATCGCCGCGGATACCGAATGACCAGCGGCACTCGGACGCTGGCTTCATAGAACCGGGCCTTCTCCCAGATGCCGTGCTGGCCGAGCATCTCCCCGTGATCGGACAGGTAGACGATGATCCAGTCGTCCAGATTCTGACCGCCTGCGCGGAGCGCGTCCAGCAGCCGGCCGTAGTGTCCGTCAACGGTCTCGACCATGCCGTAGTATGCCGCGGCCGCCCGGCGGATTTCGTCCGCGGCGACCTGCACCGGCTGCTCAATCTGGCTCTGCGAGAGCACGGGATGATCGCACGGCGTCTCGTTGAAGATGGGCACGCGCGAGTAATAATAGTCGAGCAGTTCGGGGCTGGTGAGGAACGGATAGTGCGGCTGGAGCAGGCTCAGCTTCAGAAGCAGCGGCCGCTGGGGCGCGGCGCCGCGGCTCTTACTCGCGACAAATCGGCTCCGAACGTAGTAATCGGCGTCTTCCGCGGCCCGCAGGTCGAATCGCTGGCACGGGCCGAATTGCGCGCCGGCCTCGCGGACGTAGTCCGCGTTGGTCCGTTTCGAGGTGACGAGGCCCTGGGAGTACGCCAGATACTCCTCGCGGATCAGCCCGTCGCAGTACTTGGCGAATACTTCGGCGTCCGGCGCCAGCCGCTGGGTCCAGCCCTGCATCTGGTCCGGGCCGATGTGGTGCAGTTTGCCGGAGCAGACCGTATCGTAGGCGTACTGCGCAAAGCGGCGAGCAAAGGTAGGATAGCCTGGGGCCAGGTCCATCCACGCCCCGTCGCAGTTGCACGTCCTGGGCAATTGCCCAGCCATCAGGCATTGTCGGGCCGGCACGCAGATCGGCGAGGGCGTGTAGGCATTGGAGAACACCACGCCGCTCGCGGCCAGTTCATCAAGCACCGGAGTGCGAACCACCCGATCGCCGGCGAAGCCCGCCACATCGGCCCGGTGTTCGTCGCTCATCAGCAGCAGAATGTTCGGTTTGGCCATTATCTCGCCAACTCTACCCGCACCCAGGGCGAAGGTGTAATCAAAAAAAGAAACCTCGATGTCGGGATGCAACGGCGGCGTGCTCTGGACATTCCCCGCCGAACGGGCGAGCCGCGCGTACGACGCGGCGGGGACACACGCTCGGCGATGTCAACTTCGGTCGATCAGCCGGGCGGCGGGGCGACGGTGTTGCCCGGCATGACGCGGCTCTGGATTGTCTCCTTGGCTGGCGTGGCATCGCGGCGGCTCAGCCGGCGAAGGACCTCGCGCATCGCCCATTGGCCCATCTCGAAAAAGGGCAGGGCGACGATGCTGACCACCATCGACCTCAGCGGCGCCAATTGCGGATCGAGCGGGTCGCCGAACTGCCCGGGCGCCCCCGGCGCCCCTTCCGGCAGACGCAGCGCGTGTCCGCGGAAGTAGTCCATCCAGGACGTCGGCACGCCAAGCCCCACCACGCTGAAGTCCTGGGGAACGCGCAGCCCCTTTCGCGTCAGCACTTCGATGACCTGCCACTCCTGATCGGGGCAGACGATCGCGGTCGGCCGATGATCCGCCGGCTGATCGAGCCGCAGGACCTTCTCGATGGGATCGGCCAACCGCTGCGTCTCCCAGGCCGGGTCGATCGACAGGCCGTGGGCCTTCATCGCTTCCAGGTAGCCCGTCATCCGCTCGACGCGGGCAGGGTCGGGAGAACTGGCGGAGAATCCATGGAATGCGATGCGGCGATGGCCCATCAGCCAGAGGAGGTCCACGGCCTGACGAACCGACTCCTGGTGGGCGATGGCGATGCTGCTGACGGCGGGGCGACGGGACGCGGAGTCGACGGAGACCGTAACGATACGCCGGGCCAGGCGGTCCAGCAGGTCTTCGTTGAACACCTCCAGGCAGATCAGCGAGTTGAACCGCTCCAGGCCCAGGCTTTCGATGTGTCGGCTGGTCACGTCAATCGGCAGCCGCTCCCGGCCGAGGACGAGGTGTACCTGCTGGGTGGTATTCTCGGTGCCGTTGAGAATTCCGCGGAATATCTCGCGGGCGAACGACTGTCGAAGCAGGCCCTCGCCGTTGCCGTGGAACAGCACGCCGGTCGTGCGATCGAACGCCGGCACGGTGTCGGAGACATAGGTGCCGGAACCTCGCCGCCGGTCAATAAGCCCATCGGCTGCGAGGATCGCCAGCGCCGCCCGCACCGTGCTGGTCGACACGCCGTAGTTGCCCGCCATTCGCGCCTCGCTCGGCAACGCCTCGCCGGCCTGATGGCGCGACAGAATGAGCAGCCGAAGCTTCCGAGCCAATTCGCGGGCCAGTCGCCCGCCGGCAGGATTCCCAGTCATTGTTTCACCCCAAACGATTTCGCCCCGTGTCGAAAATAAACAACAGTCGTAACACGTTGTTATCCAATACGTTACGATCAATACGCAAATCTATTACATAGTAGTCTGTACTCGCAAAACGACAATACTACATCACTTTAAAGCATTCGTCAATTAGAAAACTATGATCGTAAGTCTTGGATTTGGCTGGCGTAAGAAATCTAGTTACGGCACGCATAGTTCCTGGCACGCCGTTTGCTACAAGAATAGCAGACAGCACGGATGCCCGTTGGCAACGGCTGGCGCGTGGCTGCACGAGAAAGAAACTCTTTTGTGGAAGGGCATGCGATGAACCGGATTCTTGCGACCGTGGCAATGGCGGCGACGCTGATATTCGCCGCAGTGGGCTCGACGTCGGCGGCCCTGATTCTTCCGACGCCGGATGGCGACACCTTCAGCACGGCCGGCA
>JAQTVL010000045.1 GCA_028706835.1 Phycisphaerae bacterium
AGGCTCCTCCGCGAAGGTGTTGCGTTTGAGTTGTCGGGGGCATTGTAAGAAAGAAATGCGGAATTCGGAATTCGGAATTCGGAATTGAGGCTCATCGCAGAGACGCATAGTCGGGCACCAATGGTTTCGAGTCGGCAGCGACTGAGTTCATTAAGGCATTGAACCCGCGAAGCGGGTGGCGGCGCGTAGCCCCAGGCGAGCGCAGCGAACCTGGGGTGTGGCCCCCCTGCGCCGGAGCCCGCGAAGCGGGCGGCGGCGGGGTGTTGCATCGGAGCGAAGGGGGTTCCCACGCGGCCGTCGCCCTCTTCGAGGGCTACCCTGATTCGGGGCGGGGTTACCCCGGGTTCGCTGCGCTCACCTGGGGCTACACGCCGACGCCCCGTTCCGGGGCTTAAGAGGAATACGGCCAATCCAACCGTCCGGCGGTTCCAACCGTCGCCCACATTGCCCGGCTTACCAGGCGGAACACGGCACTCGTTGCCCCCGTGTATGCTTCCCTGAGATTAGCCGGAATTGACGGTATAGTAGAATCCGGGAGATGCTTCAATTCCGAATACCCATTCCGAATTCCGCATTCCGAATTCATCCGGCACTTGGCATTCGGCACTCGGCATTTGTATAATCCGGGGCTGTGCATTTTGAGGGCCGATGCCTATGTCACTGATCGTGCAGAAATTCGGGGGCACCAGCGTCGCGGACGCCGAACGCATCGCCCGCTGCGCCGGCCGGGCGGTCCGGGCCAAGGAATCCGGGAAGCAGGTCGTCGTCGTGGTCTCCGCTCGCGGACACCGCACCGATGAACTGATCGACCTGGCCAAGAGCGTTTGCGACAACCCGCCGCCGCGCGAGATGTCCATGCTGCTGGCCACGGGCGAGCAGGAGTCCATCGCCCTGATGGCGATGGCCATCCACCAGCTCGGCCACGAAGCCGTCAGCCAGACCGGCGGCCAGATCGGGCTGGTCACCGAGTCGGTGTTCACCAAGGCCAAGATCAAGTCGATCGACGCCTCCCGCGTTCGCAAGGAGCTCGACAAGGGCAGGATCGTCATCGTCGCCGGATTCCAGGGCGTCACGGAGACCGGCGAGATCACGACGCTGGGCCGGGGGGCGTCCGACACGACGGCTGTCGCCCTGGCCAGCGTGCTGGGCGCGGAGGTCTGCGAGATTTATACCGACGTCGACGGCGTGTACACGGCCGACCCGCGGGTGGTCCCGAAGGCCCGGAAGATCCGGCAGATCAGCTACACCGAGATGCTGGAGATGGCCAGCCTGGGCGCGGGCGTGATGCACAACCGATCGATCATGTTCGGCATGAAGTACAAGGTCCCGATTCACGTCCGTTCCAGTTTCACCGACACCCCCGGAACGATGATTACCGAGGAGCAAGCCATGATGGAGAATATCGTTGTCACCGGCGCCACGGTGGCCAAGCACCTGGCCCGGTTCATCCTGCTGGGCGTGCCGCACCGGCCGGGGATGGCCGCCAAGGTGTTCGAGGCGCTGACCCGCAAGAATATCATCGTCGACGACATCGTGCAGTCGGCCTTCCAGCCGGGCAACGCGCAGATGACGTTCACCGTCAGCAAGGACGATCGCAACGCGACGCAGGTGGCGCTGGACGAACTGAACGCCGAGATCGGGTTCGAGAAGATCATCGTCGATGAGTCGATCGCCAAGGTGTCGGTGGTGGGCGTGGGGATGCGCAGCCACAGCGGCGTCGCCGAGCGGATGTTCCGGGCGCTGTCGAGCGCGGGCATCAACATCGAGATGATCACGACCAGCGAGATCAAGATCTCCACGCTGATCGCCGAGGCCGAAGCCGATAAGGCGTTGCGCGTCGTTCACGAGGCGTTCGAGTTGGACAAAGAGCCGGCCAACGGGCACTGAGTTCGATCCGGTTTCGCTTGCGGAAACACGCTCGTGCGACGCAGGATGACACCGCGAAGCCTCGCCACGTCCGCGATCCTGCTCGCGGCGGCCGCGTTGGTTTACTACCTGAGCCACCGCGGCGCGCAGTCCCCCCTGCCCGGCGAGGACGATTACCTCCGCTACCACAACAAGACGTTCCGCGTGGTCAATGTCGTCGACGGCGACACGCTGGACCTCGACGCCCCCGACGGCGAGCACTCGCACACCCGCGTGCGGCTGTGGGGCGTCGATACGCCGGAGACGGTCGATCCGCGGAAGAGCGGCGCCGACTACTACGGCAGAGAGGCGTCGGACTTCAGCAAGCGCACCGCCGGCGGGCAGGACATCCGCGTCGAACTTGTGCCCAACAAGACGCGCGACACGTACGACCGGCTGCTCGCCTACATCTACCTGCCCGACGGCACGATGCTGAACGAGCGGCTCCTGGAAGGCGGGTTTGGCTACGCCGACACGCGGTTCGGCCACGTGCGGATGGAACGATTCAAGAGGCTGGAGTCGCGGGCGGAGAAGGCGAAGCAGGGGTTGTGGAAGGACGTCCAGCCGAACCAGTGGCCCGAGTGGCGGCAGCGAATGCACGAGTCCCGCGGGCAGCGGTCGATGGGGACGGAGTTCACGCCGGCGATTGCCGCCTGACGGCCGGCAGCCTCACGCCAGCAGTTTCGACACCAAGCCAACCAGGTAGATCGAGCCGGTGACGAGCACCAGGTCGTCGGGGCCGGCCAACCGTTTGGCGAGGGCCACGGCGGCGGCGGCATCGGGCTCGATGTGGCGGACGGCGTGCGGGGCGCCGATGCCGAGCAGGTCAGCCAGTTCGCGCGGGTCGGCGGCGTTCGGGTGGTCCGAACGCGTCAGCACAACCTCGCGCGGGCCGTTGGCGAACTGGCCCATCAGGCCGGCCAAGTCCTTGTCACCGAGGCAACCGGCGACGACGATCAGGCGGCGGTAGTCGAACGTCTCGGGGAGCGTCGCGAGCACCGCACGCATCGACTCCACCGTGTGGGCTCCGTCGAGCACCAGCCACGGCCTTCGCCCGCGAATGTCCAGCCGGCCGGGCCAGCGCGTCCGCGCCAGGCCATCCGCCAGCCCCCCCAGGTCAACCGCGACGCCGGACTCGATCAGCCGATCGATCAGGCCGATCGCAACGGCGAGGTTCTCCGCCTGATGCCGCCCGAGCAACGGGCAGAGCAGCGGCCCGAACGTCCGCGCCGGCGTGCGGACAGTCACCGCCCAGCGCCTCGGGAAGCGATGGTTGGTCAGCCTGGCCGACACCGCGATTTCCCGCCCGACGAACAGCGCCGGCGAGCCGAGCGCCGCCGCCCGCTCGCGGATGATCCGCTCGACGCTGGGCGTCTGAGGGGCACTGACGACGGGCACTCCGGGCTTGATGATGCCCGCCTTCTCCGCGGCGATCAGTTCGATGGTTTCGCCCAGCACGCGCGTGTGGTCGATGCCGATCGACGTGATCGCGCACGCCCGCGGCGTGACGACGTTGGTCGCGTCCAGCCGGCCGCCAAGGCCGACTTCCAGCGCCGCCACGTCGACCGGCAGGCGCGCGAAGTGGTCGAACGCGAGGGCGGTCATCAGTTCAAAGAAAGTCGGGTGAGGCGGCTCGCCTGGGGCGGACAGAGCGCACGGCTCGCCAGCCGAGCCTGCGAAAACGCAAGCGGAAGAGACGGCCATGCGTTCAATCGACGGCAGCATACGATTCATCGCCGCGACGAAATCGCCGGGGGAGATCGCGTCGCAGCTCGCGCCCCGCTCCCCCAGCACCGCGATCCGCTCGCGAACGTCGACCAGGTGCGGGCTGGTGTACAGCCCCGCCCGCAGGCCGGCGCCGGCCAGCAGATACGCGGCCATCGTCGCGACCGAGCCCTTGCCCTTCGTGCCCGCCACGTGCAGGCTGGCGAATCGCTCCTCCGGCCGGCCGAGCTCGTCGCACAGGCGGCGCATTCGGCCGAGCGTGTAGGACGCGGAGTGGTGCCGCACACGAGCCATCCGCTCGTAATCGGTTCGCTTGAACAGGTAGTCCATCGCCTGCTCGTAGCGGGTGAAGGCGGTGATGTCCTGGGTGGAACTCATCTTCCGGACATATCCTCTCGAATCCTGCCGCCAGGAATGCGAAGAGGCAAGCGACTGCCGCCTTCAAGGCTCGCCGTCGCTTGCCTCTCAGCACGCTTACCGCAACCGCCCGATCAGACGATTAGCACGCGGAAAAAAAGGTCCGGGGCAAGGCTAGCGGTCACGTTCGACAGGTTGGCCACCTGCGTCTTACCCACGAAGCGGCGATAGCGAATGATCGGCGACTCGTCGGCAGCGAACCCGAACCCGAACGGCGTGCTCGCGGTCGTGAGCACGTCGCGGACGGTGATGTCGTTGATCCGCGCCGCCGCAACCTTGGAATTGGCGAACCCGGAGGTCGGATACGCGCTCATGCCGGCAATCCAGAAGTAGTCGATCGTCGCGGCATTGTAGAAGTCAGCCGAACTGCTGGGCATCGGATCGCCCGGGCCGGTGTCGACGCCGGCGAAGATCAGGCTGTCGTGTATCGCGCCGCACAGGAATCCGCCGATCCCGCCATAGGTCCGGATGGTCGTGTAGAACACCCGGCCGGCGATCAGTGCCATCCCCAGGCTGTTGCCGGTGGGGCCCGCGCCGGTCAGTTCCACGTCCGCCGAGAAGTCGCCCGCGACGACCGGCCGGGATGGCCTGCCCTTGATCGGCCCCCGCCCGGTGATCGTCAGCACGCCAATGGTCGGGGCCTGGATCCGCAGGCCGGACTCCGGCCCGTTGATGAACTGCGTCGCCATCAGCGAGATGATCGGCACGTTGGACGTGATCCCCAGGTCGAACACATCGTCGAACCGCAGGCTCGCCCCGACGTACGCCGGCCCGGGCGACCCCAGGCGTCGCGACCGGCCGAGAGCCGTGAAGATCGAGTCATCGATCGTCACGGAGGAAACGTCGTCCACGTCTTCGAGAACCAGCGTGCCCAGCCGGCCCTCCACGTAAACGTCGCCCGCCAGGTCGCTGACCTTGGAGAAGAACGTGCCAAGCGATCCGCCGTTCACGGTGATGGCGCTGAATGTCGCCTCGCCGTCGTCGGCAGGCAGCCCGGAATCGCGTGTCGTCACCGTCACGCTGGTAGCCAGCGTCGTGTTGAACAGATCAACGGAGAGGTAGCTGCCATCCACGTCGACAAACCCGTAGCCCGGCCCCTTGAACGCGAACGTGACGAATGTCCCGTCGGGGTCGCGATACGTCGCGCTGGCAAGCTTGCGCCCGCCGAACTGCCCGATCGGCCAGACCACGCCCAGCGGGCTGGCCGACGAGGCGGCATTGTTGGACGGATTGGAGTCGCCGATCCCGTTGGCGACCAACTCGACGTGCACGAAGTAGCTGCCCGGGTGGATCATCGGCACGCCGACGGGCACGTTGAGGTTGAGATCCTGCCCCGCCCCCAGCAGCAGTTGCTGCGGCAGGTCGGCGATCAGGATGTCATTGCCCGGGTCGGGCACGGAACTGGTCCCCAGCCAGATGTGCAGCCCAGCCGGCCCCGCCGCGGTCGTGCCGCCCTCGTTGGAGATCGTGACAGGCAGGACCAGTTTGTCGCCAGGCAGGAGGGAAGCCGGCGGCAGATAGCTGAGCGTGACGCCGACATCGACTCCGACGGGGGCCATGGCCACGACGATGTTGTCGACGGCTCCGGGTCCGGCAATCCGGTCCGTCAGGACAAGCGTGTTTCGCCCGGCGTTAAGCAGGCCGACGAAATCGCGGGTATCCGTGCCGCCGACGCCGAGCTCCTGGAAGGCGACGGTGGTCTTGCCATCCGCGCCGACCGTGTAGGTCCCGCCGGTAATAGTGAACGAGTTGTGTTCCGAGTCGATGCCCCCGCCGCCGATGATCTGCCCCGCCCCGTCAAACAGCAACGTCGCATTGACGCCCGTGCTGACAACGTTCCATTTGCCTGCCAGGTCGGCGACCGACGACCGCCCCGCGTGGCGGGTCAGCACGCCCAGATTGGTCTTGGCGCTGGGGTCCCAGAACGGCAGCACGTTGAACGCAACGAGGTCCTTGGACGCGTTCATTCTGCCGACCACCCCGAGCGTCGCCAGGCCGGGGATGCTGGTGTGCAGCGTCGCCGTCACGAGGCCGCCCGAGTCGAGCGTCCAGGTTCCGTTGGTGAGCCGGCCGCGTTGCCCGCTGGTCGCGGCCAGACTGCCCGTGACGCGCCCTCGGGCGTCGAAGGTGAGCGTCCCGGTCGCGCCGGGGAACGTCACCGTCCACGTGCCGACCAGGTCGCTCGTCGCGAACGTGCCGGCGCTGTTGACGGCCAAGCCGAAGCCGGCCTGACCGCCGAAGGTCGGCCGGTTCGCGTCGGTCAACGCCATCACGTCGCCGGCGGCGTTGATGGCTCCGATCAGCGAATCCTCGCCCCCACCGCTCTTGTCCAGTTCGACGCCGACGGTTCGGTCAGGATATATCTCGTAGCCCCCGCCGGCGAACGTGTCGGAGGTGCCGTCGTTGTTCGCCAATCCGCCACCGACGATCCCGCCCGCCCCATTGGCAATGACCGCCCCGAATCCGTTGGCCCCATGGATTTGCCACAGCCCATCAATCACGTCCGGCGCCACGGTGTCGGGCGAGGTGTCCGTGGTGAGCACGACCGCCGGGAAGTTCCCGGACAGGGACACCATCGAGCCGACGCCGCCCGGCAGCGTCAGGCTGTCCAGCAACTGCCAGTCCGCCCCGCCGACATCCGGGGAGACGCTGTTGACGCGATAGTAGAACTGGGCCGTTTGCCCGGCGGCGGTGACGACGATCTTCAGGTCGACGACAGCGGTCGCCGGGTCCAGCCCGGTGATCAGCATCGGCAGCCCGCCGCCGTCGGAGCTCCACTCGAAAGGCGTGCTGGGATTGTCGGATTCGACCTGCGCCCAGAGCGCCAGCACGTTGGTGTAGGCGACGCCGTTGTGGGTTCCGGTGTACCACTCGCCGCCGAAATCCGCCGTGACCAACGCGGGGCCATCGTCGCCCGAGTTCAACTCGAAGCCGTGATTGGTTCCACTGCCCGAGTAGTTGGCGAAGTTGCCCAGGCGGGCGGCCCAGGTGAATTGGTCAGCCGGCCCCGCGGACAGGCCGGCCGCGTTGAGCGAAGCCCAGCCTTCGGTTTCCTTGTAGCCGGTGGCGACCTGATCGCGCGGGATGTATCGCGGGGTCTGGCCCCAGGCCCAGGCGAAGATGTTCACATCGCCGGGCAACTCGAATTCAGCGGTGTCGGCGGCAAGCTCGATATAGTTGCCCGAGACGGCGACGACGGGGTTGGCGGGGACTGGCGAGGTGTCCCAGCCGTTGGAACTGGTCCATGCGTAACTGTTGGCCACCCAGGTGCTGCCGTCGAAGTGGATGTCGATACCGAAGTCGCCGATGTTCCACGCCTCGCCGTCGAGGTTCTTATCGAGGAATATCTGGTAGTGGGCCAGCGGGTCCGGCGAAGAGTCGAGTTGAAACAGGAAATTCAGCCGGCTGCCGTCGGTGCTGTAGGCCACGTGCATCGCCGCGATGTCCGTGCCGGGCACGTCGGTAAAGTCGCCGACCGCGTCGCTGATGTAGAGGCTGGCGGAATCCCACTCCGTCGGTGAGCCGTCAGTCGTCGCATCAAGCGTGGCGATCGTGGGCGGCGTGGCGGCCGACTGCTGAACCGACAACGAATAGACGCCGCCGGCAAGCGACTGCGCCTGTAGCCCGCTGCCCGCCTCGAAGACGAACGCCGCGCTGGTCTCGCTGGCGGCGGTCGACGATGCAGCCGCGTTGGGCAGCGCGACCGTGCCGCCGGCATCCATCGCCGCGGCGGTGACGCCGGGATTCCAATCGACGGACCGGCCCAGGGCGTCGTTGTAGTATATCCAGTTGATGTCGGCGGAGAAATCGGGGCCGCCACTGAGCATCAGGCGGGGCTCGAACGGTTCCATGCGTGGGGATGGCGCGGGGGGGGTATGCATCAACGGGGCCTCCATCGGCGGTAAGACACGAAACGCATGAACGCCGCCGCACAAGATGACGATCGCAACCGCGTTGAGAATATGAGAAAAGCCCGGGGATTGCAATCCCTGGGCTTGAGGGCCAGCGGGAGGAACCCGACGCGGATCGCTACTTCTTCGGGGTGGCCTCCGCGGGTTGGCAGACGTAGAGCTTCTGCATCCCGCTGTTCTGCACCGCCAAGCCCGGACTGGCGGGGGCGGCGATCGGCTGGCCGTAACCTTCCATCGACAACTGGATCCGCTGTTCGAGCACGCCTCCGCCGCTGGTGCGGTCGTAGAGGCGGACCTCGACCTGGAGTTGGGGCCGGCCGGCCCGCGCCGCCACGTTCGGGTTCTGCGAGGTGACCACGACCAGGTAGTCCTGGGTGATCAGCACGTCGCGGACCATGTCGGTCTGGCCGAGGAACGGCATGTAGGATACCTCGCCGGTCTCGGCGTCGAGCACCGCAACGGAGGTGTCGCACCAGACGATCAACTCGTCGTCCTGGAGATACATCCTTATCGGCTGGCCAGTGATCATCCTGCTGGACGACGGCAGCGTGCGGTCCCAGACGGTCTTGCCGGTCAGGGCGTCGCGCATGACGACGTGCCACTGGGTGGCGGCGCGCTCGCCGGTGTAGATCGCGTCGCCGCGGGTGAGGGCGGCGGAGGCCTGATTGTACACCTGGTTGACGATACGCTTCTCCCAGAGCCTCCGCCCGGTGGCCGCCTCGTTACCGGCGATGACGGTCTGGCCGCCGGAGACGATGACCCTGCCATCGGCGGCGACCGTCGACCACAGGACGTCGGGCGAGGCAAGATCAGCCTCCATCGCTCTCTTGCCCGTCCGCCAGTCGATGGCCATCACCTTCTGCATCCGGTTGCGGGCGATGAAGCTGATGTACTTTTCGCCGAGGTCCGGCGGGCCGATCGCCTGGTCCGGAAGCTGGAACTGCGAGAGTATCTTGCCGGTCTCCATGTCGACGACCATGGCGTTCATCATGCCGCAGGCAAGAAGCAGGTTCTCGTGCACCGAGAAGAACCGCGCGCCGCCCATGTTGCGGTCCTCGGCCAGTTCCGCGGTCCACAGCACGTCGCCGGTCTCGGGATTGATGGACTTGAGGCTGTTCAGTTGGGAAATGATCGCGGCCTCTTCAAAATACGTGACCAGGTTCGTGTTCCCGCCGCGCTGGGCGTCGTATTTCCGCGTCCACAGCGGCTCGGTCGACTTGCCCAGCCGATAGCCGCGCAGGTCCCAGGCGGCGCCGTTGGGGGCCATGACGGTGATCAGCGTGATGTCGTCGTTGGTGGCTGGGCCAGCGCCGACCTGCGGGCGCAGGGCGCGGGCGTTGGCGCCCAGCACGATTTCCTTCGGCGCCTTCAGCCCCGCGCTCACCTGCGGCAGCATCTGGAGTTGCTTGCCGTTTTCCTTCTGCATCCGCTCGCGGTGGTCGGCGAACGTGCCCTCGACACCGGCGATCGTCACCTTCAGGTCGGCGATCTTCCGCCCGCTGTTGACGAACTGGAACGCCAGCCGCAACGCACGCCGCGCCTGCGACAGCCGCATCTTCTCCTCTGTGGCCGTATCGCCCTGCCACTTCTTTCGCAGGTCCAGCGCGTAGTTGGCCATCGTCATCAGCGCCTTGGCGTCATCCGCGGGGGCGAGCAGCGACTGGTACTCCCGGCGGAAGAACCGCAGCCAGCCGATCGCCGCGTCGTAATCCTTCTCCGACGCGAGGTGCTCAGCCATGCGGTAGATCTCCGACCGGGTCCGCAGGGCGTTGGGGTACTGGTAGATCAGCCGATCAACCTCGGCCCAGTCGTTCTTCTCCAGCGCCGCGGCGTAGTCGCGGTCGGCCTGGGCGGCGACGGCGGCGTAGACCTCCGCGCCATGTTTCTCGATCAGGCGATCGATCCGGTCGCGGGCATAGCGGCCGGCCTCGTGCTTGGTCTGCTCGTCCACCAGGTAGGACGCCGCCCGCATCGTCGGATCGTTGAGGACTTCCTGGTAGTACTTGACCGCCTGCGGCCGGTCGTTGTTGTCGTCCCAATACTTGCCGAAGACGATCCGGTAACGGACATGGCTCTCGGCGTTGCCCGGGCAGGCGAGGCTGGCCACCGTCAGCAACTCGCGGGTGGCCTTCGGGTCGAGCGTCCAGGTCTCGCCGGCGATGTCCAGGGCGCTGATGAATACGCGCAACTTGAAGTCTTCTCGCGTGAGCGAGGCGAAACCGCCGGCCTCTTCGACCGCCCGGTTCAACTGCTCCTGGGCCAGCACGAAGTGCCGCGTCGCGTAGGAATACTGGACGTAGTTGAGAATCTCGTCCGGCTTGCGCTCGGGCGTGGCCTTGGCGATGGCCTCCTTCGCCAGCCGCTCCGCCTCCTCCCACTCGCAGAATCCGGCCATGCGCGACGGGTTGACCGTGATGATCTGCTGGTTGGTCAGCAGCACGGTGCCGTCCTGGCCGTCCTTGAATCGGTACTTCTCGGTCGCGCCGCCCTTGGCCAAGTCCATCCGCAGCAGGAAGTTCTTCGACGGCAGATAGAGGTATTGCTGCGTGACCAGGCCGCGATACGTCGGCTCGGCGTCCGGCGTAATGTGCCACGCCTCTTCGTTCTTGAGCAGGTCCCAGGCGAAGACCTGGGAGCCCCGGCCGATGAGCTTGCCGTCGACCACGCCGTAAAGCTCGGCCACGTCGTAGAGCTTGTTCTTCTTGTTGAGCTTGGCCAGCACCTTGCCGGTCTGCGCCTCGAGCACGAGCATGTCTTCGCAATCGGTGGGGGAGACGACCACCCGGCCGTTCCACACGATCGTCGGGGCGAACTCGTTGGTCGCCGGGGCGAGCATCACCGGCTGGAACATCGGGCCGTTGCCGGCGCGGTTGATGCGGTCATATTGCCGCAGCCAGCGAACCAGGCCGGTCTCGGCCGATACCGCCGCGACGGTGCCCATGTTCGTGCCGAAGTAGATGGTGTTGCCCTCGGCGGCGGGCAGCGCGGCCTGGGATCGGATGAACTGGTAGCCGCCGCCGCTGTCGGCCTCGGAGATCGCCTGCTGCCAGACGACGCGGCCGGTGCGGGCGTCGGCGGCAACGACCACAACGCTATCGAAGACCGAGCGGGCAACGTGGACGACCATGTAGACCCGCCCGCCAAAGGCCAGCGGCGAGCCATCGACCAACCCGCCGCGCAGGCTGGGGATTGAATCAAGTTCGAGCTTCCAGACGAGCTTGCCGTTTAGGGCGTCCAAGCAGACCAACCCGCCGCCCGGGGTTTGTGCCCCGCCGTAATAGTTCCGGGCATACGACACACCATATTCCAGATACAGCCGACCTTCGTAGTAGGTTGGGCTATAGAGCAGCGCTGCCTGCGGCTGGTAGCCGTAGTTTGGATTGGCCGTCCCACCCATCTTGAAGTCCGGGTTATGCCAGAGCGGTGTTTTCCCGTTAGCCGCGCTTAATGCGAACACGCCCATCGGAGACGAAAGGTATAGCACGTTGTTTGCGATGACCGGGCTAAGCAGATTCGCAAGCCGCCCCTTCTTGACCCCCGTTGGCTGCGGATAGCCATACATCTGCGGGTTTGGCTGAGGCTGGTTGCCGCTTACCTTGTGCCTGTCGAAGAACCACATCTCCGCCCCGAAGTTCAACTGCCCCGGAGCGATTCCATTGCGATCCGACGCGCCCCCGAAGATCGGGTAATCCCCAGCCGGGTTTGCACTCGTATTAGCCGCCGCCAGCGACTGCGTGTATCGTTCCGACCACGCCAGCAGCGTTCCGCCCGAGCCGCCAAACTCGTTCCGCCAGTCGGGAAACTCCTTGCCAAGCCGGTCGCGAATCTTCTTAGCCTCCAAAGGCTGGCTGTTCCACGAATACGCCACGGCCAGTTTGGCCATGATTGGCGCCAGTTTGAAGCTGTTATCCGCAAGCCGCGGCGGCTGCGCGATCAGCCGGCTCCACAGGTCGATCGCCGCCGAGAACCGCCCCGACTCCAGCGACATTTCCGCCGCCTCGTCCGCCGCACGCGCCCCGATCGAGCTCGCCCAGTATTGCCGCGCCACGCTCGCCATCTCTATCGCGCTGCCCGACGCCAGCGCCCCCTCGTACGCACGCTTCGCCACCCCGTCGTACCGGTTCCGATACACCGCCAGCCCCTCCGCGGGCCAGTCCGCCAGCGTCCGGTTCACCCGCTCCGCCACGCTCACGAACGCACCCGCCCCCTCCATCAGCAGTCGCGTCCCGTATCGCGTGTACACGTCCTGGAGCATCAGCGCCGCCTGGTCCCACATCTTCCCGTCCGCCAGCCGCTGCGCCTGGCGGATTCGCTGCCGCGCCTCCCCGCTGTCCGGCACATACACCCCGCCCAGCGGCGGCGCGTCATCCTCCGCCGCCGGCATCGGGTCGCCGGGCTGCCCCGTCGCGACCACAGGCCAGCCCCCCGCGCACGCCAGCACCAACGCCAACAACCATGTTCGTTTCATGATCGGCTCTCTGTAGTCCAACCGCTCAACATCCTGCCGCTCGCGGGCAGCGTACACAACCCAAGCCCAGCCCGCAACAAACCATCCTCTATCCTAACGCACCCCGCCCCAAAAAAATGCGGAATCCGCCCCGCCCGCCCCCGCCGCAGTCCCCCCGCCCGCCCCGCGGGCGTCCCGCCTTCTTTCCCTCCCCTTGGGGGGAGGGAGCAAGGGAGAGGGGCAACCCCAGGCGTCCTGCCGGGTGCCATGCCTGCGACGGCTGTTTTGTCGCAGGCATGTCGTCTCAGGCGCGACCCTCCCCGCCCGCCGAGAATTGACCGCCCCGCTTCCCCGCCGGCACGCTAAGATGTATCAGCGCCATCACAAGGAGCCTTCCATGCCCGCCACCCGCCCCCTCGCCCTCGTCGCCATCCTCATCGCCCTCGCCGGCTGCGACTACATCGTCGGCAAGGACGACGCCGGCGGCGGCGCGACCGGCACCGGCGCCGGCGAGCGCGTAGGCCGAAGCTTCTTCAACTCCCCCCAGGACGCCGTTCCCATCATCACCCGCCTGCTGACCACCAAGGACTGGCTCGCCCTCAGCCAGTATTACGACCTGACGGGCACGAAGATCGACCGCGTGGAGTTGGACTCAGGCCGGTTCTTCTGGCGGGCCGACCGCCCCGCCGTCACCTACCCCGGCATCCCCTGGGAGTATCGCCACCCGTTCCCGCCCGGCTACCAGTTCGACCGCGCCATCCTGGCCGACTCCGCCGGCACCTACGAAGTGACGATGAAGGTGCAAACCACCGCCGGCGGAGGCCTGTCCTTCCGCATGCGCAAGACCGACCGCGGCTACCAGATCCTCCCCGACAACGGGTAGCCTCTTCATTGGTCCCCCCCGTCCCGGTTTCGGGTGCCCGTTTCGGGTGCCACCTATGAAGAGCGAGAAGTCAAGAGAGTACGATGACTGACTGCTCTTCAATTGGCTTTGAAGGCATCCTGGTTGCCCCGGGGGACCGTCCCGCCGGGGGCGTCCGATTCTTCGTCGG
>JAQTVL010000571.1 GCA_028706835.1 Phycisphaerae bacterium
AAGTGCGAGTCGTCGTCGCCGGCGTCGGACAGTTTCATCCCGCCGAGGAAAGGCTCGACCTTGCCGGTCGCCCAGTCCATGCGGGCCACGCCGGGCAGCCAGTCGTAGAAGTCCACCAGCACAATGTCCCGGCTGGCCGCCGTGCGGTGGCCGTAGGGGTAACAGCCGAGGTAGAGATACTTGCCGTCCGGGCTGAACGCTCCCATCCGCGGCGAAACCCCGACGTCCTTGTTGCGGTCAAGCCCGCCCCTGTTGCGGATCGGGAACGTGATGTCGGGCCCGGGCGAGAAGTCCATTCCGCCGCTGCTGCCGTCCGTCGCCAGGCGGTTCAGGCTCATCCGACCGATCGCCATCCGTGTGCCGCCGACAGCCATCATGCACGCCGCGTTGCCCGTCACGGCCGCGTCCCAGTTGTTCCACTTGTCCACGCCCATGCCGATCTTCTCATCGAAACCGGCGTTTATCCCGCAACTGAAAAACGTCGCCTGGTGGAAGCCTTCCTTCATCGCCTGCTTCTGGCCGTCCTGCGGGTGAACCGTCCAGTGCAGCCCCTTCACCTGCTCCAGCTTGTCGGCTGGGAACGGATAGACCGTCCGCACGTAGCTGCCCTGGTGATCGAACAGCCGGACGTGATCGTAGACCCGCCCGTCATAGACGTAGACGCCCTCCGGCGTCGCGACGGCGCACGGCGCATCGGCGTGGCTGCGGCGTTTCGGCTCCCAGAACAGCGACCGCTCGAACCTGGCCTCCAGCCCGAGCGACACGCGGACGCTGATCGCATCGAGTTTCTCGACGTACTTGTCCTTGTCGTCCTTGCCGTCCCAGACGATTGTCTGCGAGAGCGAGTTCTTCTGGAACGGCTGGGGGGCGTTGGGCCCGAGGCAGCCGCTGCCCATGTGGCGGACGATCCTGCCTTGCCCGTCCTCGATCGTGACGGTGACATCGCAGGCGGCCTCGGAGGCGAACTTGATCTCATACTGCGGCTGGTCGGTCTTGGCGTCGGTGACGACTTTCACGCTCGGCTTGGCGGTGAAGGCAAAGACGTCCTGGCGCTTGACCTTGAATTCGTCAAGCCCGTCGCCGAGCGCGACCGCGGCGAATGCGATGCAGAGTGCGAACTGCAACGCGCAGATTGACAAATAGGAAGCACGATCGCGCGTCCGTGTGCCAAGCCCGACTGCCATTGTAAACATTGTGATCTGCACTGTGCACGTCCTCACTTCAACGACGCCCCTTAAGCTAA
Source organism: Phycisphaerae bacterium (assembly GCA_028706835.1). Lineage (GTDB taxonomy): Bacteria > Planctomycetota > Phycisphaerae > JAJVII01 > JAJVII01 > STB-87. The sequence continues at coordinate 1,244 of JAQTVL010000571.1, forward strand.
ACGCCCCCCGTCTGCCAAAGTATCGCTTCAACCCGCGTCGCACCGCAACTTTCGAAAGGAATCTCACGATCCCGGCCAATGGGGTTTTAGCCGCGGCTACGACGTTGGGCCGGTTTTATCGACCTGGAGTCGACCCGCCTCGGCCGGGCGTCCTATACGCGACCGGCTGAGGTCTGGCCGAGAGAAATTCTAAGATACGGCCCACTAAGATGTTACTGATACTGTCGATTACAGTGGCATACAGCGGCATACAGCGATCATTCCCAGACGTTACGGCGGCGCGGCGTTCTTGTACATCCGCGTGAGCAACTCACCGCCGCCTTTGCCGCGATACACCAGATACACGGGTTCGCGTGAGAGCGGGCGTGTCAGTTCGGCCCCCTCGGACCTGGGCGGGCGACTCGTTGCCCATCACGTCCATCACAGCGAGGTCCCCGGCCTTGACGCCCTCCGGCAGCGTCAGGCGGACAGCCTGCATTATCGTCCGGTGACAATGCTCGGCGTTCCGCACGAGGGCGCGGTAGGTCCCGTCGCCGTCGTGGGTGGCGCGAAGCATGGCCTCGGGATTGGAACTGTCGCTGGCGACGCGCAGCCAGCCCGCCTCGAAGCGATAGCGGCCGCCCTGGAACTTCCAGTCAGCCGACTCAGCCGGCTGACTGGCCGCGGCGCCGAAATCGCTACGGTAGATGTCCCGAGCATCGGCCGGGGCCGCCGCCAGGACCGCGATCACCCACAGCGTCACACGGATTGCACACATCGCATTGCCTCCGGTTGGGTCTTCCCGGCCCACAGGTCCAGTACCATAATCATCGCGCCTGTCCCGTCGGTCAACCCGAAACGCCCTCGCCGGTCGGGCGATTGCGGCGCCGGGTGCCATGCCTGCGACGGTTGTTTTGTCGCAGGTATGTGTGTCCGGGGTGGGCATGGCTGGCCCGCCGTCCAAAACAGCCGGACGGCGTTCCAGCCATGGCACCCATCAAGTGGCGGCCGACAGAGCACCGGCTCCCGTGGCAGTTCCCCTTGCCTGATTCGCCCGGACAGGCGATGATTCGTTCATTCGGGCGAGTGGCGGAACGGCAGACGCTGGGGACTTAAAATCCCCTGGGGGTCAACCCCCCGTGCGGGTTCAACTCCCGCCTCGCCCAGTCGGCGCTCACGTTGGACAGCACGCCCGCTTTCTGCTATATAGCCAACCTTGGACTGATGCGGCAATCGGTTCACACATCCTCGCGACGGGACATGACCTATGGGCGGATTCTTTGGAGTTGTGGCGGACAAGGACTGCACCGAGGACCTGTTCTATGGCACGGACTACCACTCGCACCTCGGCACCAAGCGCGGCGGGCTGGCGGTGCTTCAGTCCGGCGAGTTCTCGCGGTTCATCCACAACATCGAGAATGCCCAGTTCCGCTCCAAGTTCGAAGACGACATCGGCAAGATGCACGGGCCCATGGGCGTCGGCGTCATCAGCGATTACGAAGATCAGCCGCTGATCGTCGGCTCGCACCTCGGGCTCTACGCCATCGTCACCGTCGGCGTGGTGATGAACACGGAAGAACTGGTTCGCCGATCGCTGGCCAAGGGTTCCCACTTCTCGGAGATGGCCGGCGGCGAGATCAACCCGACCGAACTCGTGGCCACGCTGATCAACGAGGGCCGAACGTTCGCCGACGGCATTCGGCTGGCACAGGAGTCGATCCAGGGCTCGTGCTCGATCCTGCTGCTGACTCGCGACGGGCTGTACGCGGCCCGGGACAAATATGGCCGGACGCCGATCGTGCTGGCGCGGAAGGACGGGGCGATCGCGATCGCGCTGGAGACCTGCGCGTTCCCGAACCTCGGCTACGAAGTGGTGCGCAACCTGGGGCCGGGCGAGATCGTGCGGATCGCCGGGCGGCAGGTCGAGCAGGTGGCCCCGCCGCAGGGCAAGCTCCAGATATGCTCGTTCCTGTGGGTCTACTACGGCTACCCGGCGTCAAGCTACGAGGGCGTCAACGTCGAGGAGTGCCGCTATCGCTGCGGCGCGGCCCTGGCCAAACGCGACAACGTCACGGTCG
>JAQTVL010000572.1 GCA_028706835.1 Phycisphaerae bacterium
GAGGTCGGCGGCGTAGGCCAACTGCTCGTTCAGGCCGTAGACGACGAAGCGGGCGAGCTTGCGGATGGCCGGGTCCGCCAAGGATTTGACGATCACTTCCGCGCCGATGCCGGCGGGTTCGCCCATGGTGATGGCAAGCGTAGGCCGGTTTGACGCAGCGGCGGCCATTACACAAACCCCGCCTCTCGCAGCTTGTCCATCGTCACGCCGCCGGCTGACGCGCCGCCAAGCACGTCGGCCAGGTAGCGGCGGACCCACTTGCCGATCAGGTCGGTCTCGATGTTTACCGCGTCGCCTTCGCGCCGCCGGGCGAGCGTCGTCACCGCCAGCGTGGTCGGGATCAGGGCGACGCGGAATCGCCCGGCCGCGCGGTCCACGTCCACCAGCGTCAGCGACACGCCGTCGATCGCGATGGATCCCTTGGGCAGCATCTCGTCGATGAGCCCGGCGTCGGCCTGGAACTCCAGCACGACCTCCTGCGGCGAATCGTTTCGCTTGGCCAGCACCGCGGTCCCGTCCACGTGGCCCTGCACGAAGTGCCCGCCGAGCCGGTCTGTTGGGCGCAGCGCCCGCTCCACGTTCACGGTGTCGCCGACTCGCCGCCGCCCGAGGGTCGTTCGGCGAAGGGTTTCGGCGATCACGTCGAACGTCGCCACCCGCCCAGCCGCCGAGGCCACGGTCAGGCAGACGCCGTCCAGAGCGATGGATTCGCCGAGCGCGATCGGCTCGCCGGAGTCAGGCAGATCGACGGTGAGCCTCCGCCCGCCTGAGACTTCCGCGACAGCGACGATGGGCCGGGCGTCTTGGACGATGCCGGTAAACACGTTTCCTCCCGCGTGCAATCTGATGGGTGCCATGGCTGGAACGCCGTCCGGCTGTTTTGGACGGCGGGCCAGCCATGCCCGCCCCGGACACACATGCCTCGATCCCGGCAAGCCGGGAGCGTGCTGGGATCGCAGGCATGGCACCCAATTCATCATTTCATCTGCGACAGAGCACTGCCACGCCGCACAGTTAATCCTATCATTAAACCGCGGGAAGCGACGAACGCCAAGCGAGAAGTGGACTCGCCCGCGATGCTGGGTGCGATGGTGCGACGGGTGTGGCCGTATTTTCTGGCAGCATCTCTTGTCGTGTAATAGGCTATTGCTTTAGCCATAGTGCCCGAACCGGTCGCCCCCTTTGGTCAGGGCGTTTCAACGCCCTTCGCATTCTGGCTTCAGCCGATGGCGATGGCTGAAGCCGCTAAGAGAAGCCCGTTGAAACGGGCTGAGGGTATGGAGTGGGAACTGCGGCTATACCATGCCTGAAGGCATGGCCTAACACACGGCAATACAAAGTGTTAGATCGTGCCAGAGAATACGGCCACGCCCGGTGCGACGAGATTTCGTGGCTGTGTCCGAAATCCGTCTTTTTGTGGAGTGCGGTAGCGCAGCTACCGCTTTGGTTCGTCGCCGAGGCGTTGCTGCTCCGCAAAGCGGTAGCTGCGCTACCGCACTCCACAAACGGCGAAGACGTCAGGTCGCCACCAGGTCCGGCCGCGCCTCGTGACGCATCAGGCTCACTTGCCCTTCGGGAACAGTTCCTCGCGCACGCCCAGCAGGACGCACACGCCGTGCTGGCAGTTGTCGATGCGGATGGTGTGGTCAGCCGGCGACATCTTCAGCCCGCCAATCACGTCCTTCGGCGAGATGCTGTAGTAGGCGTCCAGCTTCTTGAACGTCAACTGGTCGATGAACCTCGCCCCCAGCCGGAGCGACCGGGCATACTTGTCGGCCCGCTTCGCGTCGCCGGCCTTGACCGCCACTCGATGCGCCGCCACCACGCCTTCCAGGAACGCCGCCGACCCGATGCCCCCGGCCGCGCCTTCGCCCACGAACGCGCCGGCCATGTCTTCGGGCAGGCCCGCGGTCGTATCGTCCGGCTGGAAGCCCAGCAGGTAGTCAGCCATTCGCAGCACGAAGTCGCGATACTCCTTCTTGCCGGTGGCGTCGAAGGCCAGCGCCCAGGCCTGGGCCTGCCAGGCGACGAAGCTGGCGTTCGGCTCGCGATCGAACAGCGTCGAGTAGCACTCGTAGGCGCGTTCGACGGCGTCGAGATACTTGCGATCGCCGGTCTGCTTGTGAACCTTCATCAGCGCCAGCAGCGCTTCGCCGGGGTAATAGTGAACGTTGTTGTCGTCCTCGCGGTCGCCGAAATACACCTTGAACGAGCCGTCAGGCCGCTGCTGGGCCAGCACGCCGGCAGCCAGCTTGTCGCGGATGGCTGTCAGCGGCTGGTTGTTCGGCACGTCGGTCAGGGCGCACACCAGCAAAGCGGTCGCACCGAGCGTGTCGCGATCGGGCTCGAACGCATAGGTCGCGCAGGCCTTCTCTTTCTTCGGGTCGAGGTAGCGCAGCTTGGCGGCCCCGACGGCCTTCACCGCCGCCAGTTCGTAGTCGGCTTTGCCCGTCGCCTGGGCCAGGCGGGCCATCACCCATGCCGCGCCTGCCTGCCGGACGCCGTTGTCGTCCTTGACGTAGGCCGCGTCCGCGGGCGAGTAGGCGTAGCTGAACAGCCCCGTGCCCAACTGGCGATACAGCATGTACGGGCCGATCAGGTCGATCAGTTCGTTCACGCGGGCAGCCGTCACCTGCTCGACGCCGATCAACTGGGCGCAGCGGAACAGATCGACGTATCCCTCCGCGCCGCCCCGCTGCTCGAGCAGGTGGATTCCGCGGAACCGGAAGAACACCACCTTGTCCTTGTGGGCCGTTACCTGCTCGGCGGTCCAGCCGGCCTTTTCCAGCAACTTGGCCAGGATCAGTTCGGATGAGTAGTTGTAGGTCGGGGCGACCGACTCCTTGAACGTGATCGTCTTCTTGTTGACGCGCGCCGCCAGGCCATGCACGCCGGGGATGATCGAGGCCGCCACCCGGTCGAGCGTCTTGTAGGGCAGTTGCTGCCCCGGGCCGAGGACGTTCAGCTCCAGCACCGCGTCCTTGATGCCGCTGATGCGGTCGGGGCCGTACTCCTTCATGTTCCACATGGCGGCCGCCGCCTGGGCGATGTTCTGCGCGAGGGTCCCGCCGTCGCCGACGGCGCTTTCAACCAGGTGGCCTGCCAGCCGGGCGGTCACGTAGGCGACGTAGTCCTTCTTCCGCAGCGATTCAGGCACATCCTTCGCCTCGTAGACCTTGCCGTTGGTCTGCGCGGAATGCTCCAGGGCGGCCCGCGCGAGCTTGATCAGGTAGGCCTTCTCCGCCCCCGTCAGCACAGGCAGCGGCGGGTGCTCCCCGACCCGCGCCGGCGGCGGC
>JAQTVL010000573.1 GCA_028706835.1 Phycisphaerae bacterium
CGGCCGTAGTAGGATGATCCTGCCTGCGGCGTGCTCCCAGTGGGCGGGGATCGTCTCGGGCGACCAGCCGGCGGCGGGGGCGTCCAGCAGGAACGCATCCGCAACGCGGCGGCACGGGTCCGACAACGCCGCCACCCCGCCGGGTGACAGTGACTGCCGCAGCAGCTCGAAGATCGGCTGATGGTTACGCTGCTCGTAGAGCACGTCGGCGGCCAGGATCAGCGGGAACCTGTCGCCGGACGGCTGGCGCCAATCCATCAACGTGGTTGCGATCTGTTCCGCAAGGTCGTTCAGCCGGGCGTTCTCGCGGACGTAGTCCAGGGCGGACGGGTCGTAGTCCGTCAGCGTGACCCGGTAGCCGAGTCGGGCGGCGAACAGCCCAGCCAGCCCGAGGCCGCAGCCTATCTCCAGCGCGGCCGCTGGGGGCAGGGGGACGGTGGGCTGGGCGTGGTTTTGGCGCGAAGCATTCACCAGGCCGATCAGCCAGTCGGCGAGCATGGCGCCGGCCGGCCAGAGGTGGGCCCAGTAGGGCATGTAGTCGTCGTCGTTGAAGGCCTGCTCGACGGCGGGCAGGTCGAGCATATCGTAGGGCCTGTCGGGGACGGCAAGTCGCAGGCTGACGCCGCCGACGGCCAGATCGATCTGGCGTCGGGGCCAATCGGCATGGACCTTGCGAGCCTCCATACGTCTGAAACCCCGTCGGGCAGTTCGCGGCACTGGCAAAAAAACACCCGCCGCGGTGTAGCCGTCCCGCGGCGGGTCATTGTGTTGAGCTGCCCTAAGGCAGTTGCGTGTGCTGCTTAGGGCAGCCCACCTATGTCATGAAGCACTGGATCACCTCCTTTACTGAAGAGTCGCCCCAGCCGTCGCCGCCGATCGGGCCTCGCCTTGCTGCGGCCGTCCTCAGACGGCCAGCCTCAAGGGTCAACCCGGCCGGAGACCGCCAGGCTCTCCATCCCGGGCACGCCGTACCCGAACCGCTCCCGACCCTGGGCGGATCCACTCTGCTTCGAGCCGGGGGATGAGACGCAACGTGCCATCCCATCGACATTTACTCTACATGATGTTCCGGCCAACGTCAAATTTACGTGCGGCAAAAACTGTGAAAAGGTTATCGGAAACTCCACGCGCGTCACGCACCCCGGCTGCGAGTGAAGTTCAGTAACCCGCCGGCCAGCAGGATCTTCCGCTGCCGGGCCGACAGTTTCAGCGCGACCTTGAACTCGAAGCCCTTGGTCACGTCGCGAACCGTCAGGGCGTCCGCGGAGGCGATCTGCTTGTGCAGGTCGACCAGTTCGAGGGCGTCCGCGGCGGCGATGCGGTCGTAGTCCGCGGGGTTTGCGAAGGTCAGCGGCAGGATGCCGAAGTTGATCAGGTTCGCGTGGTGAATCCGCTCGATGCTCTTGGCCAGCAGCGCCCGCACGCCCAGGAACAGGGGGCACATCGCGGCGTGCTCTCGGCTGGAGCCCTGGCCATAGCTGTCGCCGGCGATGATGAAGTTCGCCCGGCCCTTGTCGCGATTCTCGCCGCAGCGTTTGGGGAACGTCGGGTCGAGAATCTCGAACACGAACGTCGAATACTTCTCGACGTTGGAGCGGAACTTCAGCCGGCTGCCCGCAGGGCTGATGTGGTCGGTGGTGATCTTGTCGCCGACCTTGATCATGACGTCGCCGAGCAGGCGATCGGCCAGCGGATTGCTGGCCGGGGGAGCGCCGATGTTCGGCCCTCGCTGCACCTGCACCGATTGCGAGTCGCCGGCCGGCGGGAGCACGCCGCGATCGTCGACGAGGAAGGCGGCGGGCATGGCGACCTTGGGGCAGGCGATGCCCAGTTTGGCCAGGTCGCGCGGATCGGTGAGCACGCCGGTGATGGCCGCCGCGGCGGCGGTCTCGGGGCTGGTCAGGTAAATCTGCGCGTCGCGCGTGCCGGAGCGGCCCTCGAAGTTGCGGTTGTTCGTGCGGACGGACACGCCGCCGGAGGGCGGTGCCTGGCCTGCGCCGATGCAGAACCCGCAGGCGCTTTCGACGATGCGGGCGCCGGCGGCGATCAGTTCGGTGAGATAGCCGTCGCGAGCGATCATCTGGAACACCTGCCGGCTGCCCGGGCTGACCACCAGAGATGTGTCGGGCGACGCGGTCCGGCCGGCCAGAATGCTCGCGACGGTGACGAGGTCCTTGTAGCTGGAATTCGTGCAGCTTCCGATGCAGACCTGGTGGACCTTCGTGCCGGCGCAGTTGCGAACCGTGTCGATGTTGTCCGGCGAGTGGGGCTTGGCCACCATCGGTTCGAGCGTCGACAGGTCGATGTCGATTACGCGGGCGTATTCGGCGCCGGAATCAGCCGCCAGCGCCCGCCAGGCGGCGCCGCGCCCCTGGGCGTCGAGGAACTCTCGGGTCCGCTCGTCGGACGGGAAGACCGAGGTCGTCACGCCCAGTTCCGCGCCCATGTTCGTGATCGTCGCCCGCTCGGGCACGCTGAGCGTGGCCACGCCCGGGCCGGAGTATTCCAGCACTTTGCCCACGTTGCCCTTGGTCGTCAGGATCGACAGCACTTTGAGTATCACGTCCTTGGCGGCGACCCAGTCGGGCAGTTGGCCGGTCAGCCGGACGTTGACCACCTGCGGCGCGGTCAGGTAGAACGGCCCGCCGCCCATGGCGACGGCCACGTCCAGGCCGCCCGCGCCGATCGCGATCATGCCGATGCCGCCGCCGGTGGGGGTGTGGCTGTCGCTGCCGAGCAGGGTCTTGCCCGGCACGCCGAATCGCTCGAGGTGAACCTGGTGGCAGATGCCGTTGCCGGGCCGGCTGTAGTGGATGCCATACTTGGCGGCGACGGTGGCCAGGTAGCGGTGATCGTCGGCGTTCTCAAAGCCCTCCTGGAGGGTGTTGTGGTCCACGTAGCTGACCGAGAGATCGGTCTTGACGCGCGGAATGTTCATCGCCTCGAACTGGAGGTAGGCCATCGTCCCGGTGGCGTCCTGGGTCAGCGTCTGATCGATGCGGATGCCGATCTCGGCGCCCGGGGTGAGTGAGCCATCGACGAGGTGCTGCTGGAGGATTTTGTAGACGAGCGACTGTCCCATAACGAAAACTCCTTGAGTGTGCTACGCCGTCGCGACGGCGGCGTTTCGGGGAAATTCTACTAGTTTTGTGAGGATTGGCAAGAACGGGTGCATAACCGTTCATGCAGCCGGTCGGAGGCGGTTTCGGCCGGCGGCTCGGCCTCGGGGTCGTCGGGCGTGAAAATCTTCAGCCCGGCCGTCTTCGCTGAGGTAGGCGGCGCGGACCTGCA
>JAQTVL010000574.1 GCA_028706835.1 Phycisphaerae bacterium
CTCGATGTGAGCGGTCAGGATGGGTTCAAAGTCGGGCATTGGAGAAACCACAGATGAACACGGATTAACACAGATACTTATCTGGCGATTCGTTTGACTGCCACACGCGACTCATTGAAATTCATCAGCAGGCAAAGCCTAATCCCTGTTGCTTTGAGGTAGTTGAGGCACTGGGCCATGTGAATCTCATCCAGGACCCTGACTACCTTCAACTCGACGAGGATTCGCCCTTCGACGATCAGGTCGGCGACGTACTCGCCCACGATCACGCCGTCATAGATGACCTTGATCGGCGCCTGCTGCTGGACATTCAGTCCTGCCTTCTGCAACTCATGGACCATGGCATTCTCATAGACCTTCTCCAAGAACCCGATCCCGAGAGCATTGCTGACGCGGAACGCGCACCCGATGATGGCTTCCGTGATGCTGTTCAAGTCCTCGTGTTCCATGTTGGTTTCATCCGTGTCTATCTGTGTTCATCTGTGGTTGATTCTCTTCGCCGTTTGGCCAGGTCAATCGCCCGCACCAGCGTGTCGTGGCTGATCGACGGGGTGTCGGCGGCGAGCACCTCGTCCAGTTTCTCCGGCGTCACTCGTTCGAACAGGCGATCGTTCACGTGGACCACCGGGCCGCGATCGCAGGCGGCCAGGCATTGCACGGTGACCAGCGTGAATTGGCTGTCGGCGGTTGTTTCGCCGGCCTGCACGCCGAGCTTCTTCTCCAGCGCCGCCAGCAGGTTCACCTGGCCGCACAGTTCGCAGGCGAAGCCTTCGCAGACCTGCACGAGCTTCCGGCCCTTCGGCTCGCGCCAGAACATGTCGTAGAAACTCGCGGCGTCGAGCACCTCCGTCGGCGGCAGGCCGAGCAACTCGGCCACCTGGAGCAGCGTCTTGTCGGGCAGCCAGCCGATCTGCTCCTGCGCCAGGTGCAGTGCGGGCAGCAGGGCCGCCCGCTTCGTCGGGTAGCAGGCCAGCAGGTCGCCGATCAGCGACCGTGTCTGCGCCGACAGGTCGGGCGGACTCTGCGCCCGAACGTCGTCATTCCGTTTGTCGATCGGAGTCCACATATCTATCTGTCCAACTCCGCTGCAATGATGTTCAGGCTGCCCAGCACGGCTACCGCGTCCGACAGCACGTGGCCGATGAGCATCTCCGGGTACGCGGCCATGTGGATGAAGCTCGGCGGGCGGCAGCGGGCGCGATACGCCGTCGGCTGACCTGCGGACACCAGGTAGAAGCCGAGTTCGCCGTTGGCGGTTTCGTTGGCGCCGTAGCTTTCGCCGATCGGGGCTTTGAAACCGCGGTTGGTCATCACCAGCTCGAAGTGGTAGATCAAGCCTTCGATCGAGCCGTACACGTCCTTCTTCGGCGGCAGCGTCAGGCCGAGGGCCGTCGGTACGTTCACCGCACCCGGCGGCATCTGCTTCTTGATCTGCTTCAGCAGCGACATGCTCTGGCGAATCTCCTCCAGCCGGACGAGATACCGCGCGTAGCAGTCGCAGCCGTCGGCGACCGGCACCTTGAAATCGAGCTCGTCGTAGCAGAAATATGGCTCGTCCTTGCGCAGGTCGCGGGCGATGCCGGAGGCGCGGGCCAGCGGGCCGGTCAGGGCGTAGCTGATCGCCCGCTCCTTGCTCAGGACTCCGATGCCCTTGGTCCGCTCGATGAAGATGCGGTTTCGGGTGAGCAGCGTCTCGAAGTCGCCGAGCATCCGCGGCAGGCGATCCAGCAGCCCGTCGAATACCGGCCAGAAGTCGTCCGGGAGGTCGTACATCAGCCCGCCGACGCGGGAATAGCTGGTGTGGAACCGCTGGCCGCAGGCGATCTCGAACAGGTCGTTGATCGTCTCGCGTTCCTCGAACGCCCAGGTGAAACTGGTGAACGCCCCGAGGTCCAGCCCGGCGGTGCCCACGCTGAGCAGGTGGTCGGAGATGCGGGCCAGTTCGCAGACGAGCGCCCGGATGTATTTGCACCGCGGCGGCACGTCGATGCCGAACAGCTTTTCCACCGCGTGGTGCCAGGCCATGTTGTTGGCGATCGGCGAGATGTAGTTCATCCGGTCGGTGATGACGACGTACTGGTTCCAGTTGAGCGCTTCGCCCTGCTTTTCGAACCCGGAGTGCAGGTAGCCGATGTGCGGCGTGCAGCCGACGACCACCTCGCCGTCCAGCTCCAGCACGATGTGGATGGTGGTGTGCGTGGCGGGGTGCTGCGGGCCGAAGTTGAGAATCCACCGGCTGCCCTCGCCTGGGGCGTGGTCCACGGCCTCAGCCATGAAGTCGGTGTCGGGTTGGAGGTCGAACGCCATTGGTCACCGGAATAGGAAATGCAAAGTGCAAAATGCAAAGTGCAAAATGATCAATCAAGGAACCAGCGCAGGCTGGTTCGTCCATCTTTCACTTTTCACTTTGCACTTTTCATTTTGCATTTTGCATTTCCTGTTCTTGCAGTTATGCATCTTCCCGTCGTATCACCGGCAGGCTTTCCCGTTCGCCCAGGCCTGTCAACGGATAATCCTTCCGCAGCGGGAAATACTTCATGCCCGGGGCGGTCAGGATTCGCCGCAGGTCCGGATGGCCGGTGAACACCACGCCGAACATGTCGAACACCTCGCGCTCGAACCAGTCGGCTGACGCCCACAGGCCGGTCATCGTCGGCACGGCCAGCCGGTCCTCGCTGACGAACACCTTGATCCACAGCCGGCGATTGTGCGTCGTGGACAGCAGGGAATAGGTCACGCCGAACCGGGCCGGCGCGAGGCCGGGGTAGCCCAGGTAGTCCACACAGGTCAGGTCGGCCAGCATGTCGAACCGCGTCCGCGGATCGTCGCGGAGGAATCGCATCACCTCGTCGAGGCGATCAGCCGGGACTGTCACGCGGATCGTGCCGACGTATCGCCCGCGGGCCACGTCGTCGCGCGGGTCCAGGGCGATGTCGCCGAATCGCTCGCGCAGCACGACCACCGGGGGATACTCGCTCGGCGGCGAGCCCTGCGGCGTCGGCCCGGACTGTTGCAGCGGTTGCGGCAATCACCACTTCCTTTTAACCTTCTCCCTCTGGGAGAAGGTGGTCCCGGCTTGCCGGGACCGGATGAGGGTGCGCGGCGAAGACCGAAACGTTGGCCCGACCCGCGACGCACCCTCACCCGCCCCCGGCCTGCCGGGGGCACCCTCTCCCAAAGGGAGAGGGTTAAGCCGGTGCTACGGTCCCAGCCGGTGCGTCTTCTCCGCCAGCGCCCGGATGCGCGCCTGGGTAATGTCTTCCCGGCTGCCGCCGGGGGTTGCGAT
>JAQTVL010000575.1 GCA_028706835.1 Phycisphaerae bacterium
CGACGTCGTGATCGGCAAGCAGCCGTTCGTCGCCGTCGAACAGACGCCACGTCTTGGTCTTCCCGGCGGGCGGTGCGACGACAACCGCGTCGCCACGGAGGAAAATGTTGCCGGGGTGCGCCGGCAAGGGCTGAGGCCGCGACCGCGTCACCGGCTCACCGGCCGCCGCACCCGAGCTTGGCAACAAGAGCCAAATAACCGCTGCCGACAACAGAGACCAACGCATGGGACGGACTCCGGGGACCGGCTAACCGGGCTGCTTGGCCCGCACGACGTCATCAAAGCTCGTAGGGTGCATCGAGCCAGCGACTTGCCTGGTACATCGGCGCTCGCCAACCGTTGGCCAAGGTCAGCCCGAGAATCGCGAGTTGTAGCTGGCGACGGTGTACCAAGGACTGAGGCGAGCTTGATGTACGTGAACAATCCGTGTCACGTGGGCTGATTGGCCCGCGCGGTCTCCTCGAAGCGGCCGAAGATCATCCGCCCGGCGCTGGTCTGCAGCACGCTGGTCACGGTCAGGATGACGTGCGTCCCAATATAACTCCGTCCGTTCTCGATGACGATCATCGTGCCGTCGTCCAGGTACCCGATCCCCTGCCCGGGTTCCTCGCCCGGCTTCACCACCCGCACTTCCACCTTCTCGCCGGGCAGGAACACCGGTTTGAGCGAATTGGCGACGTCGTTCAAATTGATCACCGGGACGTTGTGGAGCCGGGCGACCTTGTTCAGGTTGTAGTCGCCGGTGACGATCTTGCCTTCCAGATGCTTCGCCAGGAGCACCAGCCGCATGTCGACGGGCTGCCCCTGCGAGTCGGGGTGCTCGCGGTCGTAGATTTTGAATTCGACGTTCTTGGATTTGCGCAGGCGGTCCAGGACATCCAGGCCGCGGCGCCCGCGGTTGCGGCGCATCTTGTCGCTGCTGTCCGCGATGCCCTGCAACTCGCTGAGCACAAACCGGGGCATGATCAGCTGGTTGTCGAGGATGCTCGTCTCGATCAGGTCGGCGATCCGGCCGTCGATGACGACGCTCGTGTCGAGCAGGTAGGGCTTGAGCCCCTTGACTTCCTTCGAGAACTCGATGTAGGGGATGATGAACCGAAAACCGTCCTTCGTCTGCATCAGCAGGCTGATGCAGAGGTAGGAGAGGATCATGCCGAGCAGCAGCTGGATCGACTCGCTGTAGGGGGCGTTCTGCAGCAACGGCATCAGTGCGATGCAGACCACGTAGGTCAGGAAAATCCCGACCAATAGGCCGAAGTACACCGCGGAGATCGTATCCAGACGTTTCCGGCGGACGAAAATGTCCAGGGCCAAGACGATGGCGGCCATCAGCATGATGCCGACGAACACCCACACCGGGTGGCGGACCGACTCGTGAGTCACGAAGAAGGTCCCCAGGCCGGCAGCGACCATCAGGAACACACAGCGAAGAATGACTAGTGCCATGAAGACGGCCTCTACTATTCTGTTACGACGAACGGTCACGGCACGGGGCGAACCCACGGACAGGCGTAGGCCGGCACGACGTGGTACGGGCGCACCCGCCATCACGGCGGGCGCAGCTCATAAAGCGCTTAGTATAGCATCGACGGCGCGCGGCGGGCTACCCCAGAGGGCGGAAAGGGGCGTTGGGGGACGCCGGCGGGCCGGGGTTCAGTTCCGTCTCAAGGACCGTGTACTTCTCCATCAGCCGGTACAGCTTGCGGCGGTCGATGCCGAGCGCGTGAGCGGCGCGGGTCTTGTTCCCGTGCTCCCGGCGCAGGACCTCGACGACTTTGGTCCGCTCGATGAAGGACAGATCGTCGGCGGGATGCGGGACCAGAACGGCCTCGCTGGGGCGGTTCTGCGCGACCTCGCGCGGCAGGTCCTGCGCCCGCAGGATGTGCTCGTCGGCCATGATCTTCGCCCGCTCGATGGCATTGATCAGTTGCCGGACGTTGCCGGGCCAGGAGTAGGCTTCGATCAGCCGCAGTGCGGCCGGCTGGATGTCCCACTCCGGTCCGAGCAGATAGTCGACCAGCAGCGCGATGTCGCCGACGCGTTCCCGCAAGGGCGGCAGTTCCAGCGCCATCACATTGATGCGGTAGTAGAGGTCCTCGCGGAAACGGCCCGCCTGCACCTCCGCGGCCAGGTCCCGGTTGGTCGCGGCCAGCAAGCGCACGTTGACCCGGCGTTCTTTCAGCGACCCGATGCGACGCAGCGAGCCGTCCTCCAGGACGCGCAGGAGCTTGGCCTGCAGCGCGCCGGGCATCTCGCCGATCTCGTCGATGAACATCGTCCCGCCGTCCGCCGTCTCGAACAGCCCGGCCTTGGCACTGATCGCACCCGTGAACGCCCCCTTCTCGTGGCCGAACAGCTCACTTTCCAGCAGCGTTTCGGGCAGGGCCGCACAGTTGATCACCACCATCGGCCGATCGCTGCGCGTGCTGCGGCGGTGCAGGGCGCGGGCGACCAGTTCCTTGCCGGTGCCGCTTTCCCCCTGGATCAGAATGGCTTTGTCGCTGGGCCCGGCCCGCTCGATCAGCCGAAAGACCTCCTGCATCGCCGGGGACCGGCCGACCATCTCGGACTTTGGCTGACTCCGCTCCAGCAGCGTCTTCAGCTGGCTGTTCTCTTTGCGCAGCTGGTGACGTTCGTAGGCTTTCTCGATCAGCCGTTCCAGTTCGCGCAACGGAAACGGCTTGGTCAGGAAATCATAGGCCCCCAGTTTCATCGCTTGGACCGCGGCCTCGATCGTGCCCTGCCCCGTCAGCACAATCATCTCGCATTCCGCGTGGCAGTCCTTGAAGCGCGTCAGCAGGTCGACGCCGCACAGGCCGGGCATCTTCATGTCGAAAATCGCGACATCGAAGACCCGGCTCTGACCGGCGGCCAGCGCCTGCTCGCCATCGGCCGCCTCGGTAACCTGGAAGCCGCGGCGAACGAACATCCGCGCCATCGTGCTGCGAAATTCGTCGTCGTCATCCACCACCAACAGGTCAATCTGGCTGCGTTCCAGCATGGTCTGGTAACCTTCGATTCCAAGCGGGTCCGTGCGGACGCTCAGGCAACCTGGGAGCCCGCCTTCGGCGGTGAGTCTACTTCCTTCCCGGCCGCCTGTCACGTCCGCCCGATGGACAGCGACGAATGTTGGCCGACAATAGACACCGTTACTTCTTTCGCAGTCCCCAGCAACCGTTTTCCGAAAGCCGACCCCATGACTGCCTCACCCCCAGAACGCCTGCAGGAAATCCTGAAGTCGCCCAGCTACTGTCTGGCGGAAAAAGACGCCGTCCTGCTGCAG
>JAQTVL010000576.1 GCA_028706835.1 Phycisphaerae bacterium
ACTGGATTCGCTCGCCCAGGCCGAGATCGACCAGCGAGCCAACGATGTTGAGCTGGTCGCCGAACTGGTCGAGGACGTAGACGGCGTTGGTCGCCGCCGCGCCCCAGTTGCTGGTCGTGGCGATGCGCAGGTGGCCGTCGTATTCGTCGATGGAGAACTGGTCGAGGGTGGCGCCCGGAACGGTACCGGTGGCGACCAGGGGGACGGAGTCGGAGGCCATGGCGAACTTGTAGACGGCGGAGGCCGGCTGGTCGCTCTGCCACCACGAGGACCAGTAGCCGCCGACGATGTAAAGGCTGTCGGGTGAGGCGTAGACCTGGCCCTGCACGCCGAAGACGGAGGTGGCGGCGACAGGCTCGGACAGGCCATCGCCGGCGTTCAGCAGCACGACGCTGGTGAGGTTGCTGTCCTGGCCATCGCTGGGCAGGTAGGTCTCGCCCATGTTCAGCACGCTCCCCGTCACGTGCATCTGGCCGTCGGCGCCGAGCGAGGAGACGTCGGGGACGTAGTCGTTGACGATCGAGGCGAGGCGATCGCGATAGGTCTGCTCGTCCTCGTAGGCATAGCCGCCGGTGGCGGGGTCGGCGACGATTTCCGGGCCGGGCAGCCAGAGGCTGTTGTTGACGACCAGGTAGATGCGGTCGTCGACGGCGCGGGCGTCGGTGAACCAGCCGTCGATCGTGGTCTGCTCGACGAGGGCCGGGGCGTCGGCCTGGGCGACGTCGTAGACCTGGACCTCGGTTTGCGGCTTGGACCAGTCGCACCAGCCGGCGAGCCCCATGGGCGTGTTGCCGGACCAGAAAATGGGGCGGTAGGACAACTGGGTGATGACGGTGAGCTTGCCGCCGGCCAGGAACAGGCCATAGGCGGCGCCCGGCAGGTCGATGGTGGAGACGACCTGGGGGTCGGTCGGGTCGGCGCTGATGATGCTGAGCGAGCGGCCGGAGACGATGTAGAGGAAGTTGCCGTCGGTCTCGACGATGTCGGCCTCGTCGACGCCGGCGGTCTGGACGTTGGTGTCGGAGTGCGAGGTCGAGCCTGCGCCGCCGGCGGGGGCCATCACGCTGAAATCGACGGAGACATCCAACTGGCTGGTCGCGGCCCAGACGGGCATGTCGCGCCACCAGTAGATCGGCTGGTTCCACGCCTGGCCGAGCAGATCGGCGTTGCGGGCGACGGCGGAATCGATGAGCCAGTCGGTGATGGAGGCGGAGGGGGCAAGGTCGCGAAGGAGCGCCTGGTTGTCCTCGTCGTAGAGGAGGTCGGTGTCGGATTGGCGGAGCGTGTCGTCGGCGGGGTTGCCGTAGAGGACATTGCGGCCCCGGCCGCCGAGGATCGTGTCGCCGCCTTCGCCGCCGCGAAGGATGTCGTCGCCGGCGTCGCCGTGCAGGGTGTCGTTGCCGGCGTCGCCCTGGAGGAGATCGTTGCCGACGGCGCCCCAGAGGGCGTCGTCGCCGTCGCCGCCGATGAGAGTGTCGTTGCCGGCCTGGCCGTAGAGGCGGTCGTTGCCGGCCCCGCCATCGAGCGTGTCGTTGCCGGAACCGCCCCAGAGGATGTCGTCGCCGGCGCCGCCGGAGATGGTGTCGTTCCCCGCGCCGCCGTCGATGCAGTCGGCTTCCGCGCCGCCGGTGAGCACGTCGTCGCCGGCGCCGCCGGATATCTGCACCGAAATGCGCGCGTCACCGCCGATATCAACCGTGACCGTGTCGTTGCCCTTGCCGGCCAGCACGCGGATCAGCCGAAGGGCTCCCTCGGCGCGCGTGCCAATCACTTCGCCGTTCAATGTCGCGACGATGTCGCCGTCGGCGTCGGTGCGGATGGTGATCGTGTCGTTGGGATTCGCCTTGTCCAAATCGCCGCGAATCGTCCAAACTGAGCCGCTCAGCAGGCAGCGCGGCTCGAGCGGGTCGAGGCAGAAGTGGATATCGGCATCCGGCGAAGACAACAGATGGCTGCGGCTCATGGTGTCGACTCTCGAAAGGATGTAGCGACGGAAAGTCGAGTCCTCCCACAGAAGGCAATGGTAACACACCTGCCTATCTCCGGCATAGAAAAAAGAGATACACCGACCGGCGGCCCTGGGCGGCAACGCGCTCAGGGCGGCGACGCGCTCTTGACAGGATCGGGATATCAACATACGTTCTGTATGCTCTTCCGGGTGTCGGCTGGGGCGGAATCATCCAGCCTCCCGTCGCGACGGTTCTCGGCGCCATCGGAGTTGCCCTATGAGACAAGTGTGCCCCACTCGCGGCGCAGCCAGCCTGCTGCTGGCGTGCTGCCTCGGCGGGCTGCTGTTGGCTGGATGCGGCGCGCCGGTTCGATTGCGGTTCAACCCGGCTGAGACACACGGCAAGGTCTATTACCTCGACGGCATCGGGTGCTACGGCTTCGGGCGGGACGAGGTGCCGTCGGGGTTCATCCAGGCCGGCTACCGCGGCGACGTCGAGTATTGGAACTGGTCGGCCACGGGCACGCCGCTGGACCAGCTCGGCGGGCCGTTCATCCGGGCCAAGGGGGCGGAGCTGGCCAAGCTGATTCAGCTCTATCAGCAGACGTATCCCGGCCGGCCGGTCTCGCTGATAGGCCTGTCGGGCGGGACGGGCGTGGCGGTTTTCGCCTGCGAGTATCTGCCCGAGGGCGTCTGCGTCGACGAGGTGATCCTGGTCGCGTCCAGCCTGTCCAACAGCTACAACCTGACCAAGGCGCTGCGGCACATCCGCGGCGGGGTCACGCTCTACCAGACCAGCGGCGACCTGGCGCTCGGCGTCGGGGCCAGGCTGACCGGCCCGATCGACGGCAGCCCGCTGGCCACGTGCGCCGGCATCACCGGCTTTGTGCCGCCGGGCGGCCTGAGCGGCGAGGAGCGCAGCCTGTATTCGCGCGTGACGAACGTCGCCTACAGCGCGTCGTTCTCGGCCCTCGGGTTCGACGGCGGACACACGTCGGCGGTCTCCAGCCCCGCGTTCGTGCGATACAAGTTCGCGCCCGTGGTCATGACCCACGCCTGCGAGCCCGGCACCGACGGCCGGCCGCCGGGACCGGTGTCCAGCGTCAGCGCCAGCCGATCCGGCCCCAGCCGCGGCACGTCCCGACCGGCGACCCATCCGGAGCGGAGCCGCAACGACGCGCGATCGAGGGTTCGATTGGCGATGGGGACGTAGTCAGCGTTGCGTCCAACAGATGCGGTTGCCCAAGGCATGCCCGACAGCGCCGAACGGCAAGCGGAACTGCCAAGTCGCGGCGTAATCGTCTCCCCCTCCCCCCGTCTCCCCCTCTCCCAG
>JAQTVL010000577.1 GCA_028706835.1 Phycisphaerae bacterium
TGCATGTTGTTGATCCGCAGCAGGGCTTTCTCAGCGGCCCGGCGCAGGCGGTAAGTGACGCGGATGCGATTGATACGCTCGGACAGTTCCATCGCGTTTCTCCTTTGCGAGCCAGCACGATCTAATCGGCCTTTCGGCAGAGCGGTGGTGGCTGGCTCTTTGTTTATGCCGGGCACTTCACGAATGACCTTACGGCGCGTGAATTATGGCCCGGCGTTTGTTTCGTGCCTGACAGGACGGGTGCGGCATACGCAGGCCTTTTTCGGTCAGGCATCGTTCGTGCTAGGCAAATCGCCAATGGCGCAAACACACTTTCTCCGGCCTAGCAATGTTTCGTGCGGGCAAGGCATCGTCGGTTACACACGGCTTGTAAGGCCCGCACTATATTCGTGTCAGGCAGACCTCATTAGGCTTACACAAAGGGCTACTGGCCTGACGTTGTATCCAGATCGGGCATGTGACTATTGTGCAAACAAGCGTGCCGTGGCCCGATCATTTCAATGGCCGGCAATCTGCGTCTGGTATACACATGAACCTCGGCCGGCCTTGTGTCGGGGCGAGTCAATCCATCGCCTGGATATTCGCATGAACGTCTTGGACTCGCCTTGTGTTCGTGCCGGGCAAGTGCACAGTGGCCTCACGGCATTTGAATTACAGCCCGGCATATCCCGTCACTCCGCAGCCACCAGCGCCGCGGATTTCTGGATCGTCGCCAGTTCCTGCGCGGTCAGCGACTTCTCTACCGTCGAATCAGCCTTGACTCTCTTTGCCACGGATCGAAGCCACACCGCGTTGCGAGCGTGCCCGCTGGCCTCGTTGTCGCACCGCTCGGCCAGGCTCAGGCAGTCGTCCTTGGTCAGCGAACCGATCCGATGCCCGTAGATTCGCTGGTCCATGACACTCTTGAACGCCGCGCCCAGCGCCGTCATGGCGGCCGTCGTGCTGAGCGGCGGGTTGGCCGGATTCAACAGGGCCAGCGTGGACTTGCGCCGGCTCGAACGCCGGGCGCACCACTGGCTCATGTAGGCCGATCTCGCCAGCCCGTCCCGGACCTGTTCCCACACGTCCGGCTCAGCGTCCAGGAGGGACTTGATTCGCCGGTCGGCGGCGCTGGCGTCACCGCACCGCTCGGCGGCCTCGTTCAAGATCGCGTCGAATCGTGCCCATGCTTCCTTGCTGGTCATAGCTGTAGTCCTTTCAGCGGCTTGGCCGCGTTAGTTCAATCCTTCGGCCTCTTGACGCCAATGTGACACGCACAGCGGCACGGCGTCTTGTTGCCCGACTTCAACTGGCATGACTTCCGAGACTCGCCCGGCCCATCGCAGCAGCAGCACGTCACCACTACTTCGCCGTTGACGACACGCTTAACTTCTGTCCAGTATTTGAGGTACTTACGAAACGTCGCCATCGTCCGCTCCGTTATCCCGCTCCGGCACATGCGGAAACATCGGCTCAACCGGCCGATTGGACGGCCACCACGCCATTGAATGACACTTCGGGCAGCGATCTACCATGTCCACCGGCCGGCGTTTCAGCGGCCAGCCATATCCGCACGCGGCGCAGTCCCAGCCGCTCAGGACTCCAATCTTGGCGCGGTCAACAGTTTGTTGCTCCGGGTCCGGCACGCGGCGGTTGTCGCCGTGCTTCTGATAGCTGAGGCGGATCATGCCTTGCCTTCCAAATAGTATTCCCATTCCGACCCGCGTAGCCTGCGGCTCTTAACCCGGCGGCCGTCGCCGTTCGCTTCGAGCCACTTGTTGATGTCCCATGCCCGCGCGCCGTATCGCCGGCCGATGTTGACTTCCAGTTCCGTAGCCGTGGCAGGCCCGGCAAGCAGCCGCTCGAACATGACGCGGCAGGCACAAGTCAGCCTGGGCTTGTCCGGTTCCGGCGCCGTCGATAAGAGCGGCCTTCTGTCATCGAATAGCAAGGGCTGGATCATGGTTGCCTCCTCGCCTTCCGCAGTGCCGCGTCGAGGTTGTCGGCCAGCGTGTAGCAGAAGTCGGCCGAACTGGGCCTCCCGTTGACTGAGTACGCAACAGCCGCTTCTCGCAGCGAACGAATGGCTCGCTCCACCGCCGCGGCCAGCGGGTCCGGGCCGGGCGCGGGCTGAGGCGTGTTGCATTTCCCGCATCGCACGATTGCGGATGCGATATGTTCTCCGCAAGCCCGGCAGCGAGTTGTTGTGGTAGTGGTCATCCCTAACCCTCCATCTTTGCGATCTCCCGCAGTTGCATCGCGTATAGGCCGTATGCCGCGAACAGGTGAACGGCGATGTCCTCGCGCGTCGTCCGCTTGGCCCAGTCGGTGAGTTTCGTCGCCACGTCCTTCCCAACCTGAGACCGGGCGTTATCCGAAAGTGCGTCCCAGCGCGCCAGCGACGGCTCAAGGTCTTTCGCGTTGCGTTCGGCCGACAGCCTCAGCAACTCCATTCGGGTTGCGGCCTCAGTGCTTTGCTCTGTCATCGCTTTCCCTCCTGTAGAGCCTTGACCGCGGCGATCCGGGCGGCGTCGTGGGTTCCTTGGATGTAACGCGGCGACGCTTCGCCCGGCATGTGAATCCAGAAGCACGTCCAGAGTGAGCCCGGCTCTATCCACACGCCGTGCTTGTCCAGCCACGCATCGCCCTGATCGCGGCGCAGGCAGTCGGATTCGTGGGCGTGGTACATCCGGTCGTGTTCCCACTGGCCGGTTGACTCGCGGTAGAACTGGCGACAGAATAGCAAATCTGGGTCGTCGAATCGCGCCATGCGATAGCGAAGCATCTTTCGGCCCAATACGTCCTTTTGCTCCCCCTCCGCCGGCCCGAGGATCGCGTCGAGGGCGTGCAGGTCGTCAGGCATGATGTTCCTCCAGTGCCGCAGCGGCGCGGATGATGTCTTTAGAATCGACAACTACATGCGCGGAATCACCCTCAAACTGGCGTATGCGGGCCTCCGCGAACGGCCGCAGCGCCGCCCGCAGCCGCTGGTTCTCGGCCTGGGCCTGGGCGAGCTGGAGTTCCAGACAACACTCACGTTCGTATGTGCAACGATGAACGGTGTTGTTCGGATGGAATCGCCTTCCTTGTTTGGTGGCGATCATTGCCGCCCCGCACTTCGGACACTTCTCACTCGCCATCGCTGGCCTCCATTCTGTCCTTCTCGGCGGCCTCTTTCGTCTCGTAAACCCATCCCCATTGTCCATTGTCAACGCCCGCATAGCCCGGCCGGCATCGGTCGCAGGGCGAATCGCACGGCATCAGGTTGTCAACGTGGCAGCCGCAGCCGATGC
>JAQTVL010000578.1 GCA_028706835.1 Phycisphaerae bacterium
GCCTACGACGCCAGCAACAAGGTCATCGGCGGGGGAGTGACGAACAATCGGTTCTACGTCTTCGACCCGGCCAAATCGACGTGGGCCTCGCAGGAAATCCAGGGCGGCAAGCCGGGGACCATGATCTATCACTGCCTGGCGTATGACCCGGTGAACAACGTTTACGTCTTCATCGCCGGCGGCAAGACCTGGGCCTACCGCTGGAAGCGATAGTACGCGGGCGTGTCAGGAAACGTGCGAACGGGATGACGGGCGCAGCCGTCAGCGGCGCCGCGACCGTCGGGCTCGCAGCGCCCGTCCGATCATGCCCAGCCCGCCGACGGCCAGCAACGCGAGCGTGGCCGGTTCGGGGGCGCGGGTGTCGATGAGGTCCAGCGCGTAATCGCCGGACGACACGCCTTCGATGGCCAACGTGAGGCTGGTCACCGCGTTCAGATTGGCGCTGCCGGTGAAGTCAACGTACCAGAACTTCGCGAAGTCCGGGCCGGCGGACTCGTGCAAGGTCGATGTGCTGACGCGGCCGGCACTATCCTTCAGCGTGACAGTGGCGTCATAGGTCAGGTCCGCCGCGGTGAACTGAACCCAGACGCTGTCCGCCCCGTCCGTCGTAAAATCGGTCGCCGCGAAGTTGTAGGTCAGCGTCAGGCGGCCCTTCATGCCGGAGTCGTTGCTGAAGTTGAGGCGGCTGTCGGCCGGGGAGAACGTGGCCCGGTTGTACTTGAACGAGCCGGCGCCGGCCACATACTCCAGCAGCGCATCGCGCGTGCCGCCCAGCACCCCAGGGGCCGGAAGAACGGACGTGGCCGAAGTGGGCCCGGCCTGGCGGGTCTTGATCGCGAAGTTGGCGCCCGAGTCGAAGTCGTCAATAATCAATGATGCGTGTACAATCGATGTGGACAGCAGCGTACACGCTGCCACCATCAAGGTGCGCGGTCCCATGGATCCTTCTCTCTCTCTGGCGTCTGCGATACCACCCCTGGATCACATCCCCACGGCGGATTTCAGCCCACTGGCCAAAGCAAACCAAAAGCCGCCGAAACGGCCCGGCAGGCCCTGTTCGGCCTGCTTGAGGATGACCTAAACATACCACACGTCACAACAAAGTCCAGTCTGCTGTCTACGCGATCCGCCGGCGGCGAATCAGCCCCAGAATCCCGCCTCCCAGCCCAAGCACGGCGAGGGTGGCCGGCTCCGGCACGGTCTGGATCGCGGTGATGTCGTAGTCGCCCGACGCGGCGCTGGCGATCTCGATTTTCAGGCTCGTCAGGGCATGGAAGTCCGCTCCGGGCGAGAAACCCGAGTAGTAGAAATCCAAGTCGTTGGGGCCGCTGGGGCTAAGGTGCGACAGGCTGCTGACGCCGGCGCCATCACCGACCGTCATCGTGACGGTCGAGCCCAGGTCCGAGCCCAGGAACGCGATCTGTATCCGGTCGCCGCCGGCGGCGAAGTTGGTCGCGGAGAAGCTGTAGGTCAGGGTCAGCGTGCCGTCCATGTCGGTGTCGTTGCTGAACGACATGAAGCCGTCGGCAGGGTCAAAAGTGGCCCGGTTATACTTCTCGTAGCCCGTGCCGCTGTCGTACTTCAGCAGGACATTTCGGGTCCCGCCAAGCACAGAGGCTGCACAACTGGCGGAATCTGATGTTGGGCCGCCGGCACCGGCCGACCGCGTGCTCAGGTCCACTATTGCGCCGGAATCGAACTCGTCGATAATCAGCCCGGCATGGGCGGCGGGGGCGAGGAACAACGCACAAATGACAAGAATACCGGCGCTTGCTTTCACAGCCTTCTCTCCGAAAGAATAAGTTTTCGGCCTATAAGCTCACTGGCACCGGTGATACCAGCAAACCGCGTGCCAGAACGAAGGCCGCGGACCCGAAAACGGCAATAAAGTATTGTGGAACAAAGAGTAAAGAAAATGCCCGGCATCCGCGGCGGCGGTTGTGAATAGGAGGGATGTTGCCTTAAAGCAACATATCCAGGCTCGGACGTTGCTTTTCGGAAACATCCGGCTGCTCGTTGCGGCGTCGATTTGACGAGTATGGTATTGTGGCACGCTGTACTTATCGCCGCCTCCAAAGCGGCGCCCGGAGACGAGCACCCGCATGGCTGACACAGTATCCTATCGCGAACGCTTCGCCCTCACGCTCGAACACCGCGAGGTCGACCGCGTCCCCATGGACCTTGACGCCACCGACATGACCGGCATCGACGGCGGCCCGCGCCGCCTCGCCGCCGCGCTGGGGCTGCGGCCCGGCGGCGGCGATGCCGAAACCGACGAGGCCGTGCTGCGGGCGCTCGATATCGACATTCGCTGCGTTGGCCGAGTGCTCGTGCCCCAGACGACGCTCGAGACCCGGCTGTCCGACACCGAGATTCGCAGCGCCTGGGGATACGTCTCGCGATTCAACGGGCACCACTACGAAATGGTCGGCCATCCGCTGGCGGGCGCCACCCGCGCGGACCTCGATGCGTTTCCCTGGCCCGATCCCGATCGGATTGACCCCGGCGTGATTGCCCGGATGGCTGAGCGGGCCTGCTTCCTGCGCGAGCAAACGCCCTACGTGGTCTGTGGCCGGCATCCCGTATTCGGCGTGCTGGAACTGGGGTGCTGGATGTGCGGTTACGACGACTTCCTGACCCGGCTGGCCGGCGACCGCGAGTTCGCCATGCGGTTCTTCGAAATCGTTTCGGATTACCAGTGGCGGGTTGACGACCTCTACTACGGCGCCGTGGGCAGATACCTGCACTTCACCACCAGCGGCGACGACTTCGGGACGCAGATCGGCCCGTTGGTTTCGCCGGCCATGTTCCGCGAGCTGGTGCTGCCGCACCTGGCCCGGCGGATTCGGCACATCCGCCAGTTCACCGACGCCGCCTTCTTCCACCATTCCTGCGGGGCGATCCGCCCGCTGATCCCGGACCTTATCGCCGCCGGCGTACAGATACTCAACCCGATCCAGCCGCGGGCGGCGGGCATGGAGCCGGCCGGCCTGAAGCGCGACTTCGGCGGGCAGCTTACGTTTTATGGCGGGGTTGACACGCAGGAACTGCTGCCCTGCGGCAGCCCGCAGCAGGTGCGCGACGCGACGCGCGACCTGATTGCCACGCTTGGCCGGCAGGGCGGCTATGTGCTGTCGGCGGCCCACACGCTCCAATCGGACGTGCCGCCCGAGAACGCCGTCGCCATGTACCGCGCAGCCGTAAGTTGATGTGCCTGAGACGGAACCCCCATTCGTCGGCGGCGATCAGTCCGCGATGAACTTCACGCAGA
>JAQTVL010000046.1:0-4661 GCA_028706835.1 Phycisphaerae bacterium
GTTTTCCGAGTGGGCCGCCCCTCGGGCAACCCCAACAGCCAAGGCGCCAAGAACCGCCCCGAGCACCACCACCCAGCTTCGTCTGTCGATCATCATCCACGCCCTCTGAACTCGGGAACGCACCCCGCCGATGGGGCAATGCGCTAAGGGGTGCCTATCCGAGGAGGGCAATCAGAAGCCGGGTGTGAATCGCAGGGGCGGTAAACCCTAACCAGTATTACTATTAATATACCACTATTCCGATAAGGCAAGTGCTTATTTGCGAATAAGGGGATTTCCCTAGACCCTCACTTGCCGCCGAACAGCACGTCCTGCATCAAGTAGACCCCCGGCTCCCGGCTGGCGAGCCATTTGGCGGCCCGCAACGCCCCGGCCGCGAACGTATCCCGGGTGTGGGCCGAGTGCGAAACCTTCACCGTTTCGCCCAGCGTGCCGAAGTGGATCTCGTGCTCGCCAACCGTGTCGCCCAGCCGAAGGGCGTGCACGCCGATCTCGCCCCTCTTCCGCATCGCCTCTTTGCCGTGCCGGCCGTGGACCAGATCGCGGTCGATGCTTCGACCCGTAGCCTGCGCGATAGCCCGAGCCAGCGCCAGTGCGGTGCCGGACGGGGCGTCTTTCTTGAAGCGGTGGTGGGCTTCGACGACCTCGATGTCATAGTCCTCGCCGAGCGCACGGGCCAGTTCGCCCACGACGCGCAGAAGCACGTTCACCCCCACGCTCATGTTGGCCGCCTTGAGGATGGCAAGCGTCTCGCCGGCCTGCTCGATCGCCCGCTCAGCCGCGGCGTCGAAGCCGGTCGTCCCAATCACCATCGACACGCCCCCCTGCTGGCAGCGGCGCAGCCAGGCGAGCGAGGCAGCCGGCACGGTGAAGTCGATCATTACATCGGCGTCGACCTTCAACTCGTCGCTGATGGCAACGCCCGCCGGCCCAGCCCCCGCGACCGCGCCGGCGTCCTGCCCGAGTTTCGCATGACCAGCCGATTCCAGCGCCGCGACGACCTTGAGCGCCGGGTCCGCCGACGCCAGCGCGACCAGTCGCATGCCCATGCGCCCAGCGGCGCCGGTGACAGCGAGTCGAATGGGGGACTCAGGCATGGTAGACTCCTTGACGCACGAGTGTTCGTGCAAACGCGGAATGCGGAATTCGGAATGCGGAATTGAACACCGACGCTTCGCATTTCATTCCGAATTCCGAATTCCGAATTCCGAATTTGGCGCCTCGCTGCCGGAAATCGCCGCGACGATCGCCTCAATATCGTCCGCCACCGCGATCGGCTTGTTCGACAGCTCGCGGTCCATCTTCACGTGGTAGTCCACCGTCGCCGTCGGGTCTTTGAGCAGATGGCCGGTCAGGATACACACCACGCGCTCGCCGGGCGAAATCACGCCCTCGGCCAGCAGCCGGCGCAGGCCTGCCACGCTGGCAGCCGACGCCGGCTCGCAGCCGTAGCCGAACTTGCCGACAGCCGCCTTGGCGTCGCGGATCGCCTCGTCGGGCACTTCGCGAACCAGGCCGTTGCTGGCGTCCAGCGCCCGCAGCGCCTTGCGCAGGTTCACCGGCACGTTGATCTCGATCGCGCTGGCGATGGTGCTGGCCTTGCGGTTCTCCGCTTTCATCCGCGCGAAGAAGGCATCGATTTTCGCCGCATCCACCCGGCCGCCGTTCCACCGCAGGCCCTCCTGCTCCACCAGGCGATACAGTGTGTTGGCGCCAGCCGCGTTGATGATCGCGATCCGCGGGATGCGGTCGATCAGCCCAAGGTTCTTCAGTTCGAGAAACGCCTTGCCGAAGGCCGAGCTGTTGCCCAGGTTGCCGCCGGGCACGACGATCCAGTCCGGCGTCTGCCAGCTCAGCGACTCGAGCACGCGATACATGATCGCCTTCTGGCCTTCCAGCCGGAAGGGGTTGACCGAGTTGACCAGGTAAAGCCCCAGCCGCTTTGTCGCCTCCTGCACGCGGGCCATGCAGGCGTCGAAGTCGCCGTCGATCTGGAGCGTCTTGGCCCCGTATTCGAGGGCCTGCGACAGCTTGCCGAACGCGATCCGCCCGGCGCCGATGAACACCCACGCCCTCATGCCGCAACGGGCGGCGTAGAGCGCCAAACTGGCCGACGTGTTGCCGGTGGACGCGCAGGCAACCTGCCTGGCCCCGAACATCCGGGCGTGCGTGAAAGCAGCCGCCATGCCATTGTCTTTGAAACTGCCCGACGGGTTGAACCCCTCATACTGGAGGAACAGCCGGCCGGGCTTGACGCCGATGAATGCAGCCAGTTCGTCCGCCTGCTGGAGCGTGGTCTGGCCCTCGCCGATGGTCACCGGGTCGGCCGACCCGAAGAACGGCAGCAGCTCGCGGAACCGCCAGACGCCGCTGCGATCGAGCGGGTTGCCCCGGCTGGCCCAGCGGGCCTGGAAGTCGCTCAGTTTCTTCGGCACAGCCAGCCTGGCCCAGTCGTAGCGGATATCGAGCAACTGCCCGCAGCGCGTGCAGGCGTAGAGGGTCTGGCCGAGGTCGTACGTGGCGGCGCAGTCCGGGTTGATGCACTGCTGAAAAACGACATTCGGGTCAGCCATCGCTACTCCAATCGAGGCCATCGAACATACCGGGAACAGCGGTCGCGGGCAAGGTTTGTTATCGGCTGACCTTCTTTTGTAGGGCACCCGCCCTCGGGTGCCAACCTTCTTTTGTAGGGCACCCGCCCTCGGGTGCCAACCGGCTGCGAAGCAGCCGGAATGTTCGTCCCGGCTTGCCGGGGCGATGACACCCGGGGGCGGGTGTCCCACAGAAAATCTGTCCTGCAAAAACCTTGCCATGTTCGTTCGCCGCGTTAGAGTGGGTCGAAATAGCTATGTTGAAGCACTACAAAATTGCGGACGGGAAGCTGCTGGAGTGCGGGCCGGACAACGGCCAGGTGCTCTACTACATCAGCCCGGACGAGGCCGAGCGCCGGCACCTGGTCGATGATCGCAAGCTCGACGAGCACACCCTGAATTCCGCGCTCGACCCCGACGAGGTCTCTCGCCTCGAGTTCGAGCCCGAGCACGTGGCGGTCATCTTCAAGCGGCCCAAGAACTATTCCTCCGAGGACAACTTCCAGTTCAAGGTGTGCTCGACCGGGCTGTTCATCTTCAAGGACCAGATCATCCTGGTGACGGCGGAAGAGGCCCCGCTGTTCGAGGGCCGGCAGTTCCAGCGGATCACGGGGCTGCGCGACCTGATCCTTCGGCTGATCTACCGGTCGGTGTTCCACTTCATCGAGCACCTTCGGGTGATCAACATGATCTCCGCCTCGCTGGAGCAGCAGATCAACACGTCGATGGAGAACAAGCACCTGCTGAACATGTTCACGCTCGAGAAGAGCCTGGTGTATTACCTGAACGCGATCAACTCGAACGGCTCGGTGATCGACCGGCTGAAGACCAGCGCGGTCAAGCTCGGCTTCCTGCCTGAGAACATCGAGTTCCTCGACGACCTGATCATCGAGAACACGCAGTGCGCCCGCCAGGCGGAAATCTATTCGAGCGTGCTGGCCGGGCTGATGGACGCACGGGCGTCGGTGGTCGCCAACAACCTGAACCTGCTGATCAAGACCCTGACGATCATCACCATCGCGATCATGCTGCCGACGCTGGTGGTCAGCATCTTCTCGATGAACCTGAACCTCCCGCTGCCCCGCCCCGAAGTGGAAACCCACTGGCCGTTCTGGACGGTGCTCGCCCTGGCCATCGGCTCCTCGATCGGCGTCTACTGGTGGGTGAAGTTCAAGAAGATCTGACGCGAACCCGTTCGCCAGGCGCCCGTGCCGTCCGCGTATACTAACGACATGCTCCGACACTCCTTCATCCACATGACCCGCATCGGCCGCAAGACCGAGCGCCGCCTCTGGCAGGCGGGGATCGTCGACTGGCCGGGCGCGCTGGACACCGCGGTCGATATGGCCGGCCTCGGCATACGCCGCTGGGACCTCATCCTTCGCGAAGCGGACGAATCGCTTCGCCGCTGGTCCGCCGGCGAGATCGCCTGGTTCGCGAACCGCCTGGGCGGCGGCGAAGCATGGCGACTGTTCGGCGAGTTGCACGAGCACGCCGCCTACCTCGACATCGAGACGACGGGCATGGGCCAGTCAGCCGACGTCACCGCGGTCGTCGTCCATCGCGCCGGCCAGACCATGTTCTTCGTCCGCGACGAGAATCTTCACGAGCTGCCGCTAAGCCTGGTCGGCGTCAAGCTGCTGGTCACCTACAACGGCAAGTGCTTCGATTGGCCGATCCTGCGGGCGGCGTTCGCGAACCTGCCGGAGCCGGCGGCGCACCTGGACCTGCGGACCCCGTTCGCCAGGCTGAACTTCCGCGGCGGGTTGAAGGGCATCGAGAGGGCGATCGGCCTGCAACGCCCCGCCGAATTGGCGGAGGTGGACGGCGCGTCCGCCGTGTGGCTGTGGCATCGCCACTGCCAGGGCGACCGGAGGGCCATGCCCGCCCTGCTCCGCTACTGCGCGGAGGACGTGCTGAACCTGAAGTACCTGGCCGAATGGGTACACAACACGCTCGTCCGCTCGCTGCCGATCGAGGCCCGCCAGTTCGACGCCCCCAGCCGGTCCCGTTGCGAAACGCTCCCCCACGCCGACCCCGAGTTGATGGAAGAGTGCCGGCGGGGGCGCC
>JAQTVL010000046.1:4671-13306 GCA_028706835.1 Phycisphaerae bacterium
CTCGCGATGATGGGCACGTGCTGATACGCTCGCGACGACACCTGCGTCTTCGCTGTTTGTGGAGTGCGGTGTCGAGCACGCCGCAGGCGGGCGAGGCACCGCTTTGCCACCGGTTCTCGCGCCATCCAAAGCGGTGCCTTGCCGCTTCGCGGCTGCGACACCGCACTCCACAAACAGCGAAAAGGATTTCGGCGTCGATCGCTTTCGCTGGATTTGCTTGAGTCTCTCCGGAAACTTTCGGATAATCGCCCCATGCGCCAATCTGCCGCGACGGTGACACACCGTTGTCACCCCTGGCGACTCCAGGATTCAACTTGTCATTGAGGGCGCCGATGAGTGTCAGCAGAGTTCACAGGCTGTTGCGGGTCATCACGTTGCTTCGTGCCCAGCGGGCCCCGACAGTCGCCGACCTCGCGGAGCAACTGGAGGTCAGCCGGCGGACCGTCTTTCGCGATCTGAACATGCTCGAGTTGGCCGGCGTGCCGTATTACCACGACGCGTCGTCCGGCGGGTACCGGATCGCCAATACGTTCTTCCTGCCGCCAGTGAACCTGACGCTGGACGAGGCCCTGGCGCTGATGACCGTCGCCAGCCAGAGCCGACAACTCCCGCTGCACGAGTTGACCGAGCAGGCGTCAGCCAAGATCGAGTCGGTGCTGCCGCGAACGATGCAGGCGGAGCTTCGCCGGGCGATGCAGGGCATCCGGGTGGATTGGCCGGCCCAGGCGAGGCACAAGACCGTCACCGAGCGTTTCGACGTGTTACAGCGGGCCATCGTCGAGCACCGCAAGCTTCGCCTGACCTATGTGTCGTTCTTCGAAAAGAGCCTGATTCAGACCGATCTGTCGCCGTATCAGTTGTTCTATTTCCAAAGGGCGTGGTACGTGGTGGGTCTCTCGCAGATGCACAACCAGGTCCGAACCTTCAAGCTCGGGCGAATCAAGGGCCTGGCCCCCCTCGACAAACTCTACCTCGCCGACGAGCAGCACAAGTTCAGCCTCGAAGCATACCTCGGCAACGCCTGGGGCATGATCCCCGAAGGCCGCGAATACCAGGTCCGGCTGAGGTTCTCGCCCAAGGTGGCCGCCAACGTCGCCGAGGTGAACTGGCACCGCACCCAGCAGACCCAGTTCGACCGCGACGGGTCCGCCGTCTTCTCCGCCACCGTCGACGGCCTGGGCGAGATCAGTTGGTGGATCCTCGGCTACGGCGACCAGGTCGAGGTGCTCGCCCCAGCCGCCCTGCGCAGCCGCGTCCGCAAGATGGCCCAAGCGGTCGTGGACCGCTACCAGCCGACCGCGTCCGCCGACGGGGAGGCCGAGTGATGCGTGCCGTCGTGCAACGTGTGTCGCGGGCGCGGGTGACGGTCGCCGGCGAATGCGTCGGCAGCATCGACGCGGGCCTGCTGGTGTATCTCGGCGCCGCCGACGGCGACGGCCCGACCGACATCGCCTACATCGCCGAGAAGGTCGCGGGCCTGCGAATCTTCCAGGACGGCGAAGGCAAGATGAACCTGTCGGTGCGGGACATCGGCGGGAAGGTGCTGGTGGTGCCGGCCTTCACCACGATGGCGGACGCCCGCCAGGGCCGCCGCCCGGCGTTTATCAAGGCCGCCCGCCCGGAGTCGGCTGAGCCCGCGTTCCGCGCCGTGGTCGACGCCCTGGCCGCCCGCGGCCTGACGGTCGAGACCGGGCGGTTCCGCGAGTCGATGGCCGTCGAAAGCGAGAACGCCGGCCCGATCTGCATCCTGCTGGACAGCGCGAAGCTGTTTTAGTGCTCTGGCAGCCGTCACCTGATGGATTGGGTGCCATGCCTGCGACGGCTGTTTGGTCGCAGGCATGTCCTGCTCGCGCGGGCATGGCTGGCCCGCCGTCCAGAACGACCGGACGGCGTTCCAGCCATTGCACCCATCAAATGATCCTTGACTGAGCACCAGACGTACAACCGAGCCTCGTTTGCGTGACCTGCCCGGTCCGAGTCTGGCGACAATGGACCCCCGACAGCCAGACAAAGCACGGCAGGTCATTTCCTGTACCCCCGGACCCCGAGCGACTTCGTTTCTTTTGTAGGACACCCGCCCCGGGTGTCGACCGGCTGCGAAGCAGCCGGAAATGTCGTCCCGGCTTGCCGGGACGATGACACCCGAGGGCGGGTGTCCTACAACTACAACGCCCCAAGAACGGGCATCTTAAAGCAGCCGGCACCCCAACCGGGCCTGGCATCGCTATAATGTTTGTGCCCTTACACTTTGGCTTCGGAACAGGAGACCGCTCATGTTCGACAACTTCCGCGTGCGACTCAGCGGGTTCGGACCCTTGGTTCTGCGCATCGGGCTTGGGCTCGGCTTTATGACCCACGGCTGGCTTAAGCTTGTCGCGCTCCACGGCGGCAACAACCCGCTAGCCGGCCTGCTCGGCAAGGGCTGGCTCGGCATGTCGTTAGGCTGGACCATGGGCATCACCGAGTTCTTCGGAGGCCTGTTCGTCCTGATCGGCCTGCTCACCCGCTTCTGGGCGGCTGGCCTGACGATCGGCATGACGGTCGCGCTGAGCACGGCACACAGAGCCGACTTCGTGCCGTTTATCAAGAGCCTGTGGGCTGCGGCGGTCGCACTATTCACAAAACCCGCCGATTTCTCCGGCCGCATCATGGATGCCGCCGCGGCCTTCAAACCGCACCTTCTTCCGAACGGCTACATCGACGCGCCGGAACTTGCCTGGGCCTACATCGCAGCGGCGATCGCCCTGTTCCTGATGGGACCCGGGGCAGTCAGCGTGGACTACATTCTCGGCCTGATTATCCGAGGCCGAAAACGCAACGCGGTGGTCGGCCTGGGCATGCGTTACCCGGCCAAGACAGACAATCTGGTTCCGCCGCCCCAGCCGATCTTGCCGCCGACGCCGCTGGCCACCTCCGCCCCGCCGCCGAAGACCGGCGAGACGACCCGGCCATTCAAGATGCCGTGACATCAATCCGCGCGGTGCCGTCCGCATGGCCGAGCCCGACAATGCCGCCGATCCCGCCGCCCTCGCTGCAACGGTCAAGCGGCTGGCGATCGATGTCGGGTTCGACCGCGCCGGCATCGCCGCCGCGGCCCCGCTCGGACGCGAGGCGTTCCTTCGCGACTGGCTCGCAGCCGGGCACGCCGGGCAGATGGCCTATCTCCACCGCTACAGCGACAAGCGGAACGACCCGTCGAAACTGCTCCGCAACGCCCGTAGCGTGATCTGCCTGGCCCGCGACTGCCCGCGCGACGGGGCATGCGACCGCCCCGGCGAACTGCCCGACGGCTACATCGCCCGCTACGCCCGCGGCACGGACTACCACCTCGTCCTCAAGCAGCTCGCGTTCCTGCTGCTGCGGCGAATCCGCAAGGACGTCGGCGCGTGCGAGGCCATGGTCGCCGTTGACACCAAGCCGCTGCTCGAAAAGGAACTCGCCGCCCGCGCCGGCATCGGCTGGATCGGAAAGAATACGCTGCTCAATCACCCGGCTGCCGGCTCCCATTGCCTGCTCGCGGAGATCGTCACGACGCTGGACCTGGCGCCGGACGCGCCCATGCCGGACCACTGCGGGCGATGCCGCCGCTGCATCGACGCCTGCCCGACGCGGGCGATCGTCGCGCCCGGCACGCTCGACGCGGCGCGGTGCGTCAGCTATCTGACGATCGAGTTGCGCGACGCCATTCCGGAGGACCTTCGCCCCGCCGTCGGGCCGCGGCTCTATGGGTGCGACCGGTGCCAGGACGTCTGCCCCTTCAACGCCCGTCCGCCGGCGAGCGCCGCCGAGCCGCCGCCGGCCGACCTGCCGGACCGCCTCGACCCGCGAGCGGTGCTCGGCTGGGCCGAGGACGACTACACCCGCGCGATCGCCGGCACCGCCGCCGAGCGGGCCACCCTGGCGATGTGGCGCCGCAACGCCGCGGTGGCTGTCGCCAACGCGAATCCAACCCAGCGCGAGCCTTGACCGCAGCCGCCGGCGGCGGTATGCGTTAGCAGCCGTGCAAGAGTAACCGAGGAGTAACTGAAACGATTGGTCGGTGAAATGTCGAATGCCGAATGTCGAATGTCGAATGAATGACGAATGCCCAATGACGAATGAAGACACAATTCCCCCCGGGAACTCGTCGCTCCCGCCTGTTCGTCATTCGTCATTTGACATTCATTCGTCATTCGCAATTCGTCATTCGTCATTGGGGACTTGCACCCGTTACTTCCACACGGCGCGTTAGTCGGATCGCTCGTCGTCCGCAGGAGACTTCTCATGATCTCCGCAATCATCCTGGGTGCTTCGGTTGTGCTACAGGCGATTTCCGTCGTGCTGGCCCTCCGGCTGGTCCGGCTGACGCGGCGCACCGCGCCGTGGGTGCTGATCTCGCTCGGATTCGTGCTCATCATCTTCCGCCGAAGCATCAGCATCATCCAGATGACTGCCCACATGAGGCCGGTCGGGCCGTTCGACGTATACGAGGCCGTTCTTAACCTCATGCTTTCAGCCTTCTTCCTGCTGGGCGTGCTTCGCATCCGCCCGCAGTTCGAGGCCATGTTGCGGACCGAGGGTCAACTCCGCGAGGCCGGAGCCCAACTCGAACTTCGCGTGCAGCAGCGGACAGCCGAACTGACCCAGACGGTCGCCGACCTGCGCCGCGAGATCGACAGCCGGCAGCGAGCGGAGCAGTCGGTGCTGGAAAGCGAGCGGAAATACCGCGCCCTCGTGGAAACAACCCACACCGGCTACCTCATCCTCGACGCCGCCGGCAAGGTCGTCGACGCCAACGCGGAGTACGTCCGGCTGTCCGGGCATGGCCTGCTGGACGAGATCGTCGGCCGCGAGGTAACTGAGTGGACGGCCCCTCGCGACCGCGAGCGGAACGCCGCGGAGGTGGCCAAGTGCCTGCGGGAGGGCTCCACGCACGACCTCGTCGTCGATTACGTTGACCGCCGCGGCCACGTCACGCCGGTCGAGGTCCAGGCCACCGTCCTCCGCACCGGCGACTCCGTTCAGATTGTCTCGCTCTGCCGCGACATCGCCGAGCGCAACCTGGCCGAGACCACCCTTCGCCAGAGCGAGGCCCACAACCGCGCCCTGCTCCAGGCGATCCCGGACCAGATCGTCCGTGTGAGCCGCGAGGGCGTCTACCTGGAGGCCGTCACGCCGCCGGGCTTCGAGTCGGTCTGGACGCCGGGGCAATGCATCGGCAAGACGGTCCACGAATTGCTCCCGCCCGATCGCGCCCGGCGGCTCGCCGATGCCATCGAGCGGGCCTACCGAACGCAGGAGATGCAGGGCCTCGACTACGCCGTCGCCTTTCCCGACGGGCGCACGCGATACCGCGAGGCCCGATTTGTCCGGGCCGGCGACGATGTCCTCGCGGTCGTCCGCGATATCACCGACCGCAAGCAGGCCGAGGATCAGTTGCGGACCACCAATGCGATGCTCGAGGAACTGACCGGCCAGCTCCGGGCGCTGGCCGTCCGCTTGACGCGGGCCGAGCGGCAGGAGCGGCACCGCGTGGCCGTCCTCATCCACGACCAGGTGCAGCAGCTCCTGGCGGCGGCGAAGGTGCGCACGGGAATTCTCAGCCAGCAGGTCGCTGACGCAAACGCCCTGGCCACCGTCGCGCAGATCAAGGACCTGCTCAACGAGGCGATCGGGATCAGCCGATCGCTCGCCTACGAGATCAGCCCGCCGGTGATGCGCGAGATCGGGCTGGCGGCGGCGCTGGATTGGCTGGCGGAGTCGATGCAGGACAAGCACGGCCTGTCGGTCCAGGTGCGCAGCGAAGGCGAAATTCGGGAAGACCCGGACGGGGTCTGCGACCTGCTGTACCAGTGCGTGCGCGAGCTGCTGCTCAACGTCGTCAAGCACGCCGGCGTTTCCGCCGCCACCATGGACGTGCGACGACTGGCCGACGACCGCGTGCAGATCGTCGTCGACGATCGCGGCCTCGGGTTCTCGCCCGCGGACCTGGCCAACGCCGGCGGCGGCAGCAACAGCGGATTCGGGCTGTTCAGCATCCGCGAGCGGCTGCAATTGCTCGGCGGCGAACTCACCATCGACAGTGTTCCCGGGCGGGGCAGCCGGTTCATCCTGGAAGCGCCGCTGCCGCGACCGGCAACGCAGGACGACAGCCCCGCGGGCCTGCCCGTCGCGGCCGGTCAATCCGAGGCCCCGTCGCACGCGGGCAGCGAGGAGCCGGCCAACCGGCCCATCCGCGTGCTCCTCGCCGACGACCACATGATGATGCGCCAAGGGCTGGCGGACATCCTCGGCAACTACGATGACATCGAGATGGTTGGGCAGGCCGCCGATGGCGCGGAGGCTGTCCGCCTGGCCATGGGGCTCGTCCCGCCGCCGGACGTGGTGGTCATGGACGTTCGCATGCCGGGCATGAACGGCCTGGACGCGACGCGCCGGCTGAAGGCGGCGATGCCCGGCGTGCAGGTGATCGGCCTGTCGCTGCACGACGACCCGAAGACAGCGGCGGCGATGCGCGAGGCGGGGGCGGCGGCGTTCCTGGCCAAGGGCGGCCCGATCGAATCGCTGGTCGCCGCGGTTCGCGCGGTTTCCTCCGTCGGCAAACGCCCGGGCGAGCCAGAACATACCACTGCGTAAGCGAGTTGGGCCCATGCAAGATTCCGAGCTTCCGTCCCGCTTCGCCATCCCCGGCGTCGTCGCCTTCGAGGCGGCCCCCGGCGGCTTGACGCGAGCCGTGCTCACCGCCCGCGGCGGACGGGCAGCCGTCATGCTCCACGGCGCCCACGTCACCGAGTTCCAGCCCGCCGGCCGGCGGCCCGTCCTGTGGGTCAGCCGAAAGAGCTGGTTCGAGCCGGGCAAGCCGATCCGCGGCGGCGTGCCGGTCTGCTGGCCGTGGTTCAGCGGCGACGGCCCCGCGCCCGACTGCCCCGGCCACGGCGTCGCCAGGCTGCTCGCCTGGCAGGTGCAATCGACCGCGGCTCTGCCCGACGGCCGGGCCGCCCTCTCGCTCCGCCTGGATTCGTCCGCGCTCACCGACGCCATGCGCCGCTGGTGGCCGCACGCTTTCGAGCTGGAGTTCACCGTCACCGTCGGCGGCGAGTTGACCATGGAACTGACCACGCGAAATATCGGCAGCCAGCCGTTCACCATCACCGAGGCGCTGCACAGCTACTTCGCCGTGTCGGACATTCGCAACGTCCGCGTCCACGGCCTGGAGAATCGCGACTACCTCGACACGGTTGGCCCCCCGACGGTCCGCCGGCAGGACGGATCGCCGATCACATTCGCCGCGGAGACGGATCGCGACTACCTCGACCACGCCGGCGAGTGCGTGCTGGAAGACAGCGGGTGGGGCCGACGAATCACGATCGCCAAGGACGGCTCGCGGTCGACGGTGGTGTGGAACCCGTGGATCGCCAAGGCCGCGCGGATGCCGGACTTCGGCGACGACGAATGGACCGGCATGGTGTGCATCGAGT
This sequence comes from Phycisphaerae bacterium, assembly GCA_028706835.1. Classification (GTDB taxonomy): domain Bacteria; phylum Planctomycetota; class Phycisphaerae; order JAJVII01; family JAJVII01; genus STB-87. The sequence continues at coordinate 12,129 of JAQTVL010000046.1, forward strand.
CGGCTAACATCCGCGCGGAGAACGCGGTGGTCGTGCCCGCCGGCGCGGAACACGTGCTGGCCGCGCGAATCTCGGAGCGATGAGCGACGGTGAATCTGACGTCCCGGTACAAACACGCCTCCCGGCGAGAAAGGCCCACCGGGAGGCATGCGTCACGGGAAAACAGACTCGTTGAAGACGCCTACGCCTGCACCACCACTTCCGCGTTCCGGCCTGGGCGGGCCATGTGGACCGAGCACGACAGGCACGGATCGAACGAGTGGATGACGCGCAGCACTTCGATCGGCTGGGTCATGTCCGCCACCGGCGTGCCGACCAAGGCCTGCTCGATGGCGCCGTGCCGGCCGGCGTCGTCCATCGGCGAGGCGTTCCACGCGGTCGGCGTGACGATCTGGTAGCGCGAAATCTGGCTCTTCTTGATCTCCAGCCAATGGCCCAGGGCGCCGCGCGGGGCCTCCGTCAGGCCGATGCCCGTCGCCGCTGACGGCGTCTTGACGTAGGAATAGGAGGGCTGCCCGACGACCAACTGGTTCAGCCAGCCATCCATGGCGTCGGCGATCTTCTTGGCCTCGAGCGCCCGGGCGGCGTGGCGGTCGATGACGGAGATGCCCTTGCGATAGTCGCCGTTGACCCACATGCGGGCCAGGGCGCCGACCTCATGCACCTTGTCCATGTAGCGTGGGGCCTTCAGCCAGGAATAGGCGCCGTTCTTGGTCGCAGCCGCCCGGGTCACGCCGGCAGCCGGGTTCAGGCCCGACCCCGACGAGTACCACGAGTACTTCACATACTCCTTGATCTGCGTGGTATCCACATTGGCCAACTGGCCCTCGGTGTATCGCCCGCGGGCGAGCAGTTTCGACGTGCCATTGGCGTCCAGGTCGAACACGCCGTAGGCCAGCAGGTTGCCCGGGCCCTTGCCGATCTGCGCGTACTGCCCGAACGCGCCGGCGACGGCCAGCACGTCCGGAATCAACGTGTTGTTGATGAACGTCCGCAGCTCGGTGAGGAGTTGGCGGAAGGCGGTAACTTTGTCGGCGGCCGCGGCCTCGGTCGCGCCCCCAGCCACCAGCACCGGGCTGCACGGCAGCTTGCCGCCGAAGATCGCGCCCATCTGGTGGGCCTTGCGCCGCATGGCCAGGGCCGCGACGTAGTGCCCGACCAGCGTCTGTGCGGTCGAG
>JAQTVL010000579.1 GCA_028706835.1 Phycisphaerae bacterium
GAGGTCGCGGAGGCGCGCGTAGCCGCGGGCCGACAGGGCGCCGCGGACAGTGGCGCGGATGGCGCGGGCGAACTTGTGGTCGGTCATCGCGATGGTCTCGGCCTGCTTGGCCAGCCAGAGCAACTGGTCGAGCAGTTCCTTCGGGCGGGGCAACTGCAAATCGGCGGCGCGGGCCGGGCCGATCCAGAGCCAGGCCAGGCCGTCGAGCGCCTCCAGGGGCGACTCGGCGATGGCCATGATTTCGGCGTTGAGGCGATCGGCCTGGCCGGCATCGAGCAGGGCGGCGGCGATGACGTCGGCCATCTCGGCTGGGGCATGGGGCAGCAGTTGGAGGTAGGCGGCCTGCCAGTCGTCGGGGCCGGGGCCCGCGGGGCCGACCGGCCTGGCGGGCTGGAGGAGCGTCAGGGCGTCCGGCCAAAGCGGGGCGTCCAGTGCGATGATCCGCTGGACGATGTCGCCGGCCTCGGCCAGCATCCGCCGGGCGAGCGCGGCGTCTTCCGGGCGGGCGGCGGCGCCCATCTCGGCCAGGCGATGGGCGACCAGGGCGTCGGCGAGGTTCACGCCGGGCAGGCTGAGCCACTTTTCGATCCGCTTGCCGATCTCGGCCAGGAAGCCCTCGTCGGGCGCGAGCTTGTCGCCGGCCTTGGTCCTCACGTAGCCTTCGACGACCGCCAGTCGGGCGGCTGGCTCCCATGTCTTGGCCAGCGTCGCGAGCGTGTCGGCTTCGAGCGAGGTGCCGACGGGGTCGTAGATGAGCATGGTGGGCGATCGGCCTTCGATGCGGACGTGCGGCGATTTTTTCGCCGCGGTGCGTGCCCGCGACCACCACTTGGAGTATTCAGCGTTGCTCATGACGCGATCGTCGGCCAGGGCGTCCTTCACCGCGTCGGTGTCGATCTGCCCGCCGGAGGCGCGGATGATGGATACGAGGACGGCCAGCGGATCGTCGGAGAGCAGTTCCTTCAGCCGGGCGGGATCGGTGTGCAGCAGCAGGCGGAAATCGTCGGCGTCGGCGAGCATGTAATCATCGGCGGCGCGGAGGATTTCCAGCGTCTGCTCGGCGCCGCGCTGCGGGCGGACGGTCAGGGCGCCGCCGGCGGCGTCCAGGCTGACGATTGCGGCGATGCGGTGCTGGTGCAGGTCGGACTGGTGGTGCGAGGTGCGGTCGACGAGGTGTCGGCCCGGCTGGGCGGTCAGCGCCAGGTCCATCGCGCGAAGGGCCCGCTGGGGACTGATCTTTCCGCCGGCCAGCCCGGTCGCGTTGAGCCAATCGGCGAGGTCCGCCCGGCCTGGCAGGGCGGCCTTGTAGAGTTCGACGAGGTCGTCGCGAATCTGGGCGCTGGCGGGGGTGGCCTGGAGCAGGCGGCGGGCCAGGTCCAGCGACTCGGCTGGCGTGTGCGACTGTCGAAAATCGCTCAGCCAGGCCCAGGCGAGCATTTCAGCCTGCTCGGCGCGGTCGTGCCCGGCCAGGAATGCGAGCACGCCGATGGCCTCGCCGGCTTTGGCGGGGTCGGCGATGGCTGCGGAAAAGGCGTCGTCGAAACTTGAATCGTTACGCTTGGCCAGCTCCAGAATGTTGCTCATGGACGTGTTCAACCTGCCTCGTGCAAAACGCGCCGCGTGCGGCGCTCAGTCCTGTGTCGTACGGTTCATCTCTCCGGCTGCGTGTCCGGCTGGGTCGCCGCCTTCAGCTCGGTCACGACGATCTTGTTAATCTTGATCGGTTCGAGCGGGCGATCCTTGGCATTGCGGCGGACCTTGGAAATCTTGTCGGCCGTCTTCTGCGACTCCGCGCCGACGATCTGCCCGAACGCGGTGTACTTGCCGTTGAGGTGCATGGCCTGCCCGGTGACGATGTAGAACTGGCAACTGGCGCTGTCCGGGTCGGGCCCGCGGGCGGCGCCCAGGGTGCCGGGGGCGAACGGGGTGTCGTTGAACTCCTGCTTGAGCGTTCGCGGCCCGCGCCCGGTGCCCCACTGGGCCTCCTTGGCCGGGTCGGTGGTCAGCGGGTCGCCGGCCTGGATCATGAAGTCCTCGATGACGCGGTGGAACAGGGTGCCGTCGTAAAAGCCGCGCCGGGCCAGGTCGAGGAAGTTCTCGACGTGGTTGGGGGCCTTGTCGTAGAAGAACACGACCTCCATGTTGCCCATGGTCGTCTGAATCGTCGCCTTCTCTTGTGCCATCACTCGAATCTCCGTTGTAAGCGACCGCAGCGCATCGCTGTACGGCCGCCATTGGATGATGTACCGGCCTGGCTTGGTCAGGCTCGGGTAGAACTTGGCGAGGTCGACGCGCCGCCCGACGCTGCCGTTGGGGCGGATGACGATCGGGTCGATGGGGCCTGAGGCGGCGTAGACGACGTCGTTGTCCATCTCGTTCAGCGGGTCGTTGAAGGTGTTGACGACCAGCGCCCGGCGGCCCTTCACGTTCTCGTTGAGCGCCTTGCGGGAGAAGATGTGTTCGAGCGGCAGGCCTGCCGCCACGTGCTTCTCGGCCAGGTCGCCGGCGGGCGCCGCCTGGTAGGGCGCTGCCAGCAGGGCCGGCTCTTCGGAGGTATTGAGGATCAGGAAGTCGACGAGCAGCGGCTGGCCGACGTAGTAGAACTTCTGCGTCGGGACGATCTGCGCCCGCAGGACGGGGAAGTAGTTTTTGTTCGGGTCGATCTTTTTGACGAGTTCGGCATCGGTCGGGGCCGCACCGACGGCGGACTGCAATGCGAGGGCTGCGACGACAAGGGCGATGATCGCGGACCCAGCCAACAGCTTGCGGCTATTCATTTGCATCTCCTGCCCATCGACGTAATCCAACTAGGATACCCGGCGACGGGGTTCTGTTCAACGGTCTGATGGGAAATACGTTGCGGGCAGGGGAGGGGTTCTTGGGGTGTGGGGAGTGCCGCTGAGGCGCTGAGGACGCTGAGAACGGCGAAGAAACGGCCTATCCGCAGATTTCGCAGATTACGCGGATTTAGGAGAAGAGAATCAAGAGGAGAAAGAGGAAGCGGAAGAGGAAGAAGGAAGATGAGTGCAGGAATACAAGAAGCCGGATATCAGAATAAAGGCTCATCGCAGAGACGCATAGTTGGACGCTGATGGTTTCGAGTCGGCAGTGACTCAGTTCATTGAGGCATTGAACCCGCGAAGCGGGCGGCGGCGGGGTGGCGTCGCGCGGCGGCGGTTGGGTCGAAGCGAGGGCGGTTCCCACGCTGCCGTCGCCCTCTTCGAGGGCTACCCTGATTCGGGGCGGGGGTACCCCAGGTTCGCTGCGCT
>JAQTVL010000580.1 GCA_028706835.1 Phycisphaerae bacterium
CCCCAGTCGTCCTCCTTCAGGTAGCATGGGTCCTTGATCGCCAACTGGGCCATCTGGTCCATGTGCTTTTTGGCGGCCGGCGTGCGAGTGATCTCGTAGAACCGGATCGCGGCCAGGAACTGCCGGCCAAAGCCGCGCGTGCCGTAGCCGCCGACGCTGCTCTTGCCGGGCATGTTCTTGTCCCACTTGTCGGTGTACTCGGTCAGGTCGATCGCCCCGAGCAGAAGCGACTTGTCGCCGGTGAGCACGTAGTAGTCCATCGCCCCGCCGCCGTAGAAGTGGCAGCCGCAGGTCCGGCCATTGTTGTAGCTCATGCCGTAGGCGACGATGTCGTCGAAGTCCTTGCCGACCACCTTGAGCGCCCGGCCCTTGCCGCGAGCGGTGTCAGCCGGGTAGTCCGTCCGCCAGACGAAGTTGTTCGTGTAGTAGCGGGCCCAGGCGTGCCCGGCGTCGAAGTATCCCCGGCCGCCTGTGCGCAGCGCCATCAGCAGGCAGCCCTCGGCGTCGTCGGTCTCGGTCTCGTCGTGGGCCAGGTCGCTGGCGACGTGATATCCCGGCCGGGCCTTGATCCACTCGTTCTTGAGCAGCGCGGCCTTTTTCGCGTCGCCGTTCTTCCAGCCCCAGGCGGCGTAGGTCGCCGCCTCGTCGTCCAGCGTGCCGAACCGCCCGAAGCCCAGCGCCTCGCAGTCAGAGTAATACGTGGCCGGGGCGAGCGCATACAACCGGCTGTCGAGCCCCTTGGCGCGATTCTCGTCGCCGCCGTCGAACGCCAGCCAGTACTCGTCCACCTTGTAGGCGCAGTCGACCAGCCACCAGCTCCCGGTGTCGCCGGGGTTGTAGTCGGCCAACTTGCCGGCCTTGTCCTTGTCCTGGTTGTTGTAGCCCTTGTGCAGCCGCGGCTCGTAGCCGCCGTCATAGCTCGGCACCACGCCGAGGACGAGCTTCTTGTCCTTCACCGCCAGATCGTGCAGGCCGGGCGAGAAGTAGCCGGACAGCAGCCGGTGCTTGACGAACAGTTCGCCGCCGGCAAGGAAGTCCTTCGCGCTGCTGGCGTCGGCTGCGCCCGGCATCGCCAGGCGGAGGTAGGCGTCCTTCACCTTCACGGTGCGGACTTCCTTGGGGCAACTGTTGCGAAGCTCGTGCTCGACGCGGATCAGTTTCGACCCGGCGAACGCCGTCACACGGACGCGATAGCCAAGCCACTCGGCCCCCGCGTCGTCGACATACGGGCCTTCGAGCATGAGCGTCGTCCGCATGGGGCCCTGCCAATCGAACTCGGCCTTCGTCGGCTTGCCGGCGTGGTAGAGCTTGTTGCCGTCGAGAGCGTCGCGGCAGGTCATCGCCTCGGCGCCCGCGCCGCCGGCCACAGCCTTGCCGGCGACCTTCACGTTGCTGAGCAGCTCGAATGTCGGCTTGCTCGCGTCCACCACGAACTCGAACTCGCCGGTCGTGAACGTGTAGATGCCACCGGCCTCGGCCACCTTCACCGGCTGCGCAGGCGCCGCGGACTTGCCGTCCTTCACGAGAAACTCGCCGGACCCGTTAGCTGGGCAGTCCGCCTGGAAATCCAGCAACGCCCACTGGATCGAGCCGTCTTCGAGCCTGACGAGCGGCAGGAACTGCGCCGGCACGGGCCGGCCCGATTTGTCGACCAGCGACAGCGAGGCGGCATCCTTCACCTGGCCGGCCTTGAAGCAGACGCCCGTCGAGACGGGCTCGGCCTTGCGGGCCACGCCGACTCCATCGGTCACGGTCAGCGGCACATCGGCCAGTGCAAGCGAACTCGCCGCCAGAACGCAAAGACTCGCCAGCCAGATTCGCAACATCGCAGTTTCTCCTCGAAAGAGAATGGCGTCACTTCGTAATCGTCGCCAGGTCGAACAACGATCCTACCCGCGACGGCCATGCTTACAAGCCCCTGCGAATCCAACTCACGCTCGCGAGCGGCCGCAGCACTTCTTGAACTTCCGCCCGCTGCCGCACGGACACGGCGAGTTCGGCTCAGGCCGGCCATCGCTTGCCGTTCGGCGCTGTTGCGATTCGGTTCCGGGCCGACTTTCCGCGACGGCCGCGCCCCGCACCACGCCCGCCGCCGGGCGACCCGCGCCAACCTCAGCCGCCATCAGCTTCATCCACGGATCAATGTGCTTGAAGAATCGCTTGAGGCCGCGGCACAGGTAGTTCAGCCCCGGCTCGCCGTCCGGCGTGAGCAGGAAGCGGTTCTTCGGGCACTCGCCGTTGCACGCGAACAGGTACTCGCACCGCCGGCAATACGCCGGCAGCCGATCGCGCTTGTCCTGCCCGAACCGCTGCTGCCGGTCCGCAAGGACTATTTCCTCCAGCGGCCGGTCGCCGAGCCGGCCCCGGCGGTGCTCCGGATAGACGAAGTGGTCGCACGAGTAGATTGAGCCGTCCGGCTCCATCGCAACCGCCAGGCCGCACGTCTCGGCAAAGACGCACAGGGCCGACCCCAGCCGCATCCATTGGGCAAGCATCGTGTCGAACGTCTGGACGAAGACCCTGCCCACGTCGCGCGCCAGCCACTCGTCAAACACGCCGCAGAGGAACGCGCCGAACTCGTCGGGGGCGACCGACCAGTCGGTTGCGTCCGAATCCGCAGCCGCCGGCCGGGCCAGCGGCGCGACGGCCTCAAAGTCGCGCCGCTCGACGCAGGGAATGAACTGCATGAACTGCACGCCGGCCTCGTCGCGGAGGAACCGGTAGACCTCGCGGGGCCGGCCGGCATTGCGGCGATTGACCACGACCAGGGCGTTGAACTCGACCCGATGCCTGCGGAGCATCGCCAGCCCGGCCATGACGCGGTCGAACGAGCCGCGGCCGGCCTTGTCGACCCGGTAGGCGTCGTGCAACTCGCGCGGGCCGTCGATGCTCAGGCCGACGAGAAACCGCTGCTCGGCGAAGAATCGGGCCCACTGGTCATCGATGAGCGTCCCGTTGGTCTGAAGCGAGTTCGCGATCCGCCGCCCCGGCGGGGCGTGGCGGCGTTGGAGTTCGACGATGCGGCGGAAGAAGTCCAGGCCCATCAGCGTCGGTTCGCCGCCTTGCCAGGCGAAGGTGATTTCGCCGTCGGGGGGCAGTGCGTCGCATTGGTAGCCGACGTACTCGCGGATGAACCGCTCGAGCGTCTCGTCGGAGATTCGACGCCCCGCCGGCTCCTCGCACCCGTAGAGCAGCCGGTCCTTCGCCAGGTAGAAGCAGTACGCGCAGCCGAGGTTGCAGGCCGGGCCGACCGG
>JAQTVL010000047.1 GCA_028706835.1 Phycisphaerae bacterium
GTCGCGAATCAGTTGATCCAACGGCACCAGCTTCTGTTGCCCCGACGCGAGGTCCTTCACCGCCACCTGCCCGCTGGCCAGTTCGGCGCCGAGTATGATCGCGAATCGGGCGTTGGCCTGGCTGGCCTGCTTGAACTGCTTGCTCACGCCGGCGCGGCGATAACTGAACGTGGCGGCGACGCCCTTGCTGCGAAGCGCCCCCGCCAGTTTGACGACCTCCGGGAAGAATCGCTCCTCGGCGTCGATCAGGAAGGCGTCGATCCTGCCCTGCCCCGTCGGCAACTTCCCGAGCGTGTCGAGCAGGTCCGCCAGCACCACGTCGCCCATGCCGAAGCCGACGGCCGGCATCTTCGGCCCGCCGAGCACCTCGAGCAGGTTGTCATATCGCCCGCCGCCGGCGACGGCCCGCATCGCGCCGGCGCGGTCGTAGATCTCGAACACCGGGCCGGTGTAGTAGGCCAGCCCGCGAACGATGCCCAGGTCGAACTGGCAGTAGTCGGCGATGCCGAAATCGCCGAGCAGCCTAAACAACGACTGAAGCGACGCCTTCTCGCGGTCCGCATCCTCGCCGGCCACCGGGAGCGCGTCGAGGTCCGCGCAACGGATCGCGGCGATCAGCTCGCCGGCGGCACGCGTTGCGTCGGCAACACCGGCGGCCGCCAGCGATTCAGACAGCATCGCGGCGAACTTGTCCGGCGGCACCTTGGCCTGCTTGTCGACGATCGTGTAAAGCGCCGCGAGTTGCGCCTCCGGCACGCCGCGCGACCGCAACACCGCCGCCAGCAGCGGCCGGCTGGATATCCGCACCACGATGTCGGCAGCCGTCAACCCCAGTTCGCGCAACGAATCGACGGCGACATAGATCGCCTCGGCGTCGGCGATCGTCTCCGCCGCCCCAACGATGTCGATGTTCCACTGGAAGAATTCGCGAAGCCGGCCTCGCTGCACGTTCTCGCCTCGCCACAGCCGGGGAATCGAGAACCACTTGATCGGCAGCGCCAGCGACGACGCCCGCTGGTTGACCATGCGGGCCAGCGACGGCGTCAGTTCCGGGCGCAGCGCCAGCTCTCGCCCGCCACGGTCGGTCATGCGGAACAACTGGCTGACGATTTCCTCGCCGCTCTTGGCGGTGTAAAGTTCCAGCGTCTCGAACGCCGGGCTGTCGAACTCGACGAACCCGTTGCGAACGGACACCCGCCGCCAGGCGTCGAAAATGTAGTTCAGCCGGGCCATGTCCGGCGGGTAGAAATCGCGCGTGCCCTTTGGGGCCTGGAGAGCCATGAAGAACCTCAGCTTTCAGCGATCAGCCGTCAGTATCAGCTACGAGCGGGAACAGATTATACGGCGTCAGCGCGGGTTGTGGAAGCGGGCGATCAGCGTCGCGCCGAGAGTGAAGGTGGAGTCGAAGCGAAAGTCGTCGGCCGGCGGGAGCAGGCGATGCCGCAGTCGGCGGAGGACGTTCATGCCGGGCAGCGAACGGATGCGATCGCCCACGCCACACCCGCGCCGGGCGGCGGCGAGAAATTCATCGATGTTCGCCGAGCACGTCACGAGCGCCCGGGTCGGTCGCTCGGCCGCCAGGCCGACCTCGGCAAACGCACGCTCCAGCGTTTCGCGGTCGAAATAGAGGAGGTGCTCCAGGTTGAGGTGCAGCCCCTTGTAACGCAAACCGACGGCGGCGAATGCGCCAAAGTTCGGGGTGTGAACGATGGCCAGGCCGCCCGGCTTGAGCAGCCGCGCGAGCCGACGCAACGCGGCGGCGAGGTCCGGCACGTGCTCGATCACGTCGACCAGCGTCACCAGGTCGAACGACCCATCCGGCTCATCGAGCGTCTCCAGCGTGCCACACCGCAGGTCCAGGCCGAGTTTCTCCCGGCCGAACCGGACAGCGTCGGCGGAAACGTCGATCCCCATCGCGGCTGCGCCCCCCTGGCTCAGCCAGTAGACCAGGCCGCCGAACGCGCATCCGACGTCCAGCGCTCGCAGCCCGCGGACGGCCGGGCCGTCTCGCCGAATCAGCCGATAGGCCCGCGGCGGACTGGATCGGATCGTGCCGGCGGTCGGGGCGTAGCCGCTGTAGCCGACGGGCGTGTCGGGGGCGCCGGCGAAGTAGTCGGCGGCGTAAAGGCGGGCGATGTCCGCCGCGATCGGGCGCGGGTTCACGAACGCCAGTCCGCACCCGTCGCACCGCACAACGCGCAGGCCGTCGGCGCGAACCGCAAGTTCCCGCTGTTGGCTCTCGCCGCACAGCGGACAGGCGATCGTCTCGAGGCGCGAATGGGGCCGCGATTCCATAAACACCGCGGGCCAGTCTACTGGACTGGCCCGCGGAAGGGAAACAATCCAGGATACGGATCAGGCGGCCTTTTGCCGCCGTCGCCGCCAGGCGGCGCCCGCGGCGCCCAGCCCGCCGATGCCCATCAGGACGATCGTAAACGGCTCCGGCGTGAGGTTGCAGCAGTCGGTGCCGAAGAGGTTCTCGTTGCCGGGGGCCGCCGGGGCGAAGTTGCCGCCGGCGATAAAGATCGTGTCGCCCTGCTGAATCTGGGTCAGATCCAATTCCACGCGGGTCCAGGCGCTCAGGTAGATGGACGGGTCGTGCAGCATCTGGTCGCTCGTGTAATTGGCGGGCGGATTGAACGAGTAGAAGACGAGCTTCTTGATGCCCGTGTAGCCCGGGGCGGTCGGGTCGCCGATCCCGAGCTGGTCCAGCGTGATGCGGATCTGGAACGTGCCGGCTGGGTCCGATCCGGTCGGGCGCAAGTTGCCGAGCACGCCGCCGTCGGTCGTGTCTTCGTTGTAGGTCCAGTTGCCGTTGAAGTGCGACTGCCAGCCCGGAGGCACCGCGCCGTTCGGCGTTAACTCCTGCCCGACGAACGAGGGGTAAGGATTAGCGGTCGTCGGCACCGGCGGCGTGGGCAGTTCCTTGGTGCTGTAGCTCGAATAGTACTTGCTCGGATCGCTGGTGAAGTCGTCCGATATGACAACGCGCGGACTAAGCGTCACCGGATCGGTGCTTTCGCCGGCCATCGGCGTCAGCGACGAACCCTTCACCGAGATGCCCAACTGCACGTTGTTGCGAACGACGCCGTTGGTGACGTGGTGAACCATCTTGCCCAGGGCGTTGTCCCACGTGGCCGGCGGTTCGGCGTTCATAATGAGGCCGAAATTGTAGCCCTTCGGCGACGTCACAAATCCCGAGTTGGCGAGGTCTGTGCGGTGATCGTACTCACTCCACCCGAGCCAGAACTGAAGCGTGTCCTTCTCGGGTTTCAGCCACGTCTGGTTGTACTGCCCAAGCGTCCCGAGGTCAGGCCAACCGCCGTCCGTGCTGCTGGGCGAGCCCGACAGGTCCGCCCCAGCCGGATACCCGAACTGCCGGTACTGGTAGCTTTGCTGCGCACACATGTACTGGAGCATGTTGGTGATGCAGCCGAGCACGGAGTCGGCGGAATCAAGCGTCTGATTACCGTTCTGGTCTTTGTAGACGCCCCAGGACGTAACCGAACGCAACCCCACCACCTCCGCTTGCACGGACGGTGTAGCCACGGCGTAGGCTAACAGCCCACACCCTATGGTGAACGACCAACGCGATATCCGCATGACGTCCTCACTGGCTGCCGGCCGACGCGGCGGGTACAGATCGCCCGCCATCCGCGTTGGCGCGTATCCTCTCACTGGCCTCCCGAACGGTTGGCGACCATGGCGGCCGCCGGACCCCAATGCTGGGGTCCACTTTCTCTCTCTCTCACACTACTATAGAGCAAACCGCGTACCAAAGTAAACAGCCGGAATCGAAACAAGCCCGTGCGATAGCAACTAAGTCATTATGGTGACCAGCGTTAAGTATGCGTGCAACAAAAACGCACACGTTGATTATTTCGTGACGCCTGTGCGGATTGTTGACAAAAAACAACATCGTGTTGCGAAAAAGCCACACGCGGATCGCCACAACCCCACCTGCCCGCGTTAGTTGGGAATCTCTTCGCGTATGCTGTGGCTTGACTTCCGAGCTACCACACGAACCGTTCCACCCATCGGCGACTGTGCGGGTCGAGCGCCCCTCGGTCACGGATTACATATCGGTTGTCGTCGGCGTCCATGAGCAGCAAACTGCGGTCGGACAGGAAGCGAATGGAGTCTCGGCCTTGGATGGTAAACTCGCGGGGTCCGCGGTCGGTGATGACCGTCCACGTCTGGTCAATCCAGAACTCCCGAATGCGCAAGACTTTCTGGATGACCGGAATGAAGTAGCGGCGGTCCAGATGACGCGTCAACATCGCTCGGCTCGTTTCCGGCAGGCGATCCGGGTCTCGCACGACACCGATCTCCTCGCCGTCCCGGTCGCGCATCGAGATGTAACGCTTCGGGTCACTCAGCGCGAACAGCTTGGCGGGCTGCACCGCCTCATACACGCGCCCGCCCACTTCCAGCACGAGTTGCCCGCGCGAGTCCTCCCGCACTTCCAGCTCGGCGGCATTCAGCCAGCGTGTGGTTTCGGCCGGGGCGTCGCCGCCAGCTCTCGGGTTGTCGCGAGGTTCAGAAGCCATCCGGAACGACCTCCTCCGGGCCGTCGCCCTCTCCCGCCGGCTCACCAACTTCCCCACGAACCGGCGGCGGCGACGGGCTGACCGCCTCCCCCTGCTCGACCATGGACTGGGCCTGGCACAGTTCGTAGTAAAGTCCCTCGCGATCCATCAGTTCCGCGTGCGTGCCCTGCTCGGCGATTCGGCCTTCGGACAGCACGATGATCCGATCCGCGTTCCGCAGCGTGCTCAGCCGGTGGGCAATTGCCAGCACGGTCCGGCCTCGCGTCAGCCGCTCCATCGCCGCCTGGATCAGCCGCTCGGTTTCGGTGTCGACGCTGGCGGTAGCCTCGTCGAGGATGAGGATGGGCGGATCCGACAGGATCGCCCGGGCGATGGAAATCCGCTGCTTCTCGCCCTGGCTGACCCGGACGCCGCGCTCACCGATCTCGGTGTCGTAACCCTCGGGCAACCGAACGAGGAACTGGTGGGCGTTGGCCACCTTGCCGGCCGCGATGATCTGCTCCGGCGTCGCGTCGTGGTTGGCGTAGCAGATATTCGAGCGGACCGAGCCGTGAAACAGCGTCGGCTCCTGGAGCACCAGGCCGATGTTGCCGCGCAGCTCGCGGGCAGCCAGTTCGCGCACGTCGACGCCGTCGAGAAGCACCTGGCCCCCGTCGGGATCGTAGAACCGCAGCAGCAGGCTGGCCAAGGTGCTCTTGCCAACACCGCTGTGCCCGACCACGCCCACCATTTCACCCGGCCGAATGACCAGGTTGATGTCTCGCAGCACCGGCAGGTTCGACTCATAGCAGAAGCTGACGTTGCGGAACTCGATTTCGCCGCGGGCCCTGCCGCCCAGTCCCTTCGGGTTCGCCGGCTCGCTGACATCGGGGAACGCGTCCAGCAGCTCGAACACGCGCTCCGCCGAGGTGGTCGCCCGCTGCACCTGGTCGGACATCTGGCTGAGCCGGTTGATCGGGTCGTAGAACCGCCAGAGCATCTGGGAGAACATGAACAACGTGCCGATCATGGTGCCGCCCTGCCCCGCCGCCTTGGCCAGAGACGGGTCAGCCGCGAGCTGCCGAATCGCCCAGTAGCCGCCCACGGACCACAGCAGGACGTAGGCCGCCTGGGCCATCATGTTGATCACCGGGAAGAACCGCGCCCGCTGGCGAGCGACGTCGACGTTGTGCTGGAACAGCCGGCTGGACCGGTGGTCGAAACGCCTGGATTCCTCGCGTTCGCGGGCGAAACCCTTGACCACGCGAACGCCAGGGATGATGTCGGCGAGGTGCGCCGACAGGCTGGCCGCCATCCGCCACGCCCGGCGGTACGTGCTCTTGATCCGCCGGGAGAAGAAGTAAACCATCATCGCGATCAGCGGCGTGGGCAGGATGGTGATCAGTGCCAGCCGCCAGTCGTTGTAGAACAGGATGACGGCGATGGTCGCCAGCGTGAGGATGTCGACGATGAACTCCTGCAACCCCTCGACGACGAACCGCTCGATCCGCTCGGTATCCGTCGTGATCCGGTTCATCAGCTTGCCCGTCTGCTTGCTCTCGTAATACCGCAGCGACAACTGCTGGAGGCGGTCGAACGTGGCCCCCCGCAGGTCATAGATCACCCGCTGGCCCAGCCAGCCCATCAGGCGAATGCGGCCCATGTTGATCCCGTTGGCCAGGAGCATGGCGCCGCCGTAGCAGCCGAGCAGCAGGACGAACATGCGCAGGTTCGCCGGGATGATCGCCTTGTCGATGAGGTACTTGGTCAGGGCGGGCGGGACGAGGTTGAGCGCTGCCACCGCCAGCGTCAGCAACAGCCCGAGGACTGCGACTTTCCAGTGCGGCCGCAGCAAGGCCGTGAGCCGAACGAATAGCCGCCTCTTGTCGGCGCAGTAGTAGCACACCTCCGCTCGCGGCGACAGCGCCCGCCCGCATGTGGGGCATCGCGGCAGCTTCCGCCCAGCCGACTGCAACTGCGCCGCCTCGACGCCTGGCTGGCCCTCACCCCCACTCTGCGTGTGGATCATCTCAAGCAGACGCCGGCCGGCGGCCTCGAAGTCAGCCAACCGGGTCTGGCTGAACCTGGCGACCTCAATATGATCGTCGTCACGCTCGACGACCAGCGAACTGTTGCCGACGAACCCGTCAATCCGCAGCCGCCGGATGCCGGCCAGCGGGATCGTCTCGACGCGATTGCCGGTGATCGGCCCAAAGTACAATTGCCCGTCGTCGGCCGCCACGACGGACACGCCGTAGCGCCCATCCAGGCTGACATCGCCGACGACGAAAACGCGTCGCCGAGGCTCGGCAGGGAGTTGGCGGAGCAGGTCGTCGGGCAGCGTCTGAGGCGGCCGGATGGGAACCATCAGGTTAATCAAGGCCCAAATCGGGAACGCGGGTGCGATGCGGACACGTGCCCTACTGTACCAGGAACGCGTTGCGGGGCAAGGGGCGGACGGCGACACGGGAGCGATTTCAATTGCGGCGGCCGGGCGGAAATCTACAATGGAGTCCGCTCATCTCGGTGGAGAGCAAAGACACCTTCGAAAGGAGACACCATGTCCAAGCGAACGCTGCTGGTTGTTCCCGCTCTGGCTGTGCTGGGGCTGCTGGTCGGCTGCGAGCCGAAGCCCACGATCGAGTTTACCTCGCCGCGCGTGATGGTGCATGTGGAGGCCCCGCAGATCACGAACGTTGAGAAGATTCGGGGCGACATCAAGATCGAGAAGCTCAGCAACAAGATGTTCCGCGTGGAAGGCACGGGCGTGGTTCGGGTGGAACTGCCGCCGAACATGACCCACCAGCACACCGTTGACGTGACCACGGACAAGATTCGCGTTCACGGCGTGGACGTGGAGTCTCGCGGTGCGATGCGCGACGTCTACATGGAAGACAAGGTCCTCGGCGGCGTGCATCCCGACCGGGTGAAATGAGTTACCTGGGGCCGGACGGAACTACGGAAGCCCAGGGACGGCAGTCCCTGGGCTTCTTCTGTACTGGGGACGAGTCTCTCTCCGGTGCCCCCTTCCCCGGACGAGGGCGGAAATGAAAAAGGCGCCGGTGTTCAACCGACGCCCTGTCGATCTCGTGCGTTGCGGAAGCTATTCGGTGATCTTGCACTTAACCGCGTTGGCGGTGACTTCCGTCACCTCCAGCTTCCACTCCTTCAACTCGGATAATAGTTTCGCAAAATCATCCGAGTTGCACTTGATGTCCACCGTGTAGAACGCGACCTTGTTGGAGAACGGCCGCTCCTGCACGCCGGCGACCTTCGGCAGTTTCTTCATTGCCACGGTCAGGTCGCTGCGCTGCTTGAACGTGATGTTCGACACTTCCAGGTTGACCGACTGGTTCTCGGCGATCTCGCGGCCCCACTTGGCGATCAGGCCGTCCTGGACCTTCTTCGCCAACTGCACGCCGGCGTCCTGCAACGCAGCGGCAGCACCGCCGGTCTTGGTGCGCGAGCCCTTGCGGGTCGATACGTTCTCGCTGAACAGCGTCGCGGCGTTGTCGGTCCGTACGGCCCGAACTTTCACGGTCGTGCCGTACATGTAGACCTTCACCTCCGGCGCGACCTCCTCCAGCGTGCCGTAGTCAGCCTGGGAGGACCCGACGACGACCACCTCGGCCCCGAACTGCTTGCTGAGAGCGATGACCTTCGTCAGGTCGTCCTCGAAGGCCGCCGCCGACACATCGCGGCGTTGGACCTCGGTGAACTGGCCCTTGTCGATCAGCGGGAAATCGTTCTTCAGCAACTGCTTCTCGATCTCGCTGGCGACGGTGGAGTCGTCCTGCTTCTGGCCGTCGATCCGCTCGCTGATGATGACCATCAGCCGGGGCTTGTTCTTCTGCTGGAGGACGATCTGAATCTCGCCCCATTCCGTGGCCACTTCCTTCACGGCCACATAGGCGGTGATCGTCACGCGAATTACGCCGTTGGCGTCGGGCAGCGAATACTTCGGCGGGTTCGGCTCGTAGCGTTTGACGAAGCCGGCGGACTTGCTGAGCACCTTGTCGAGGATAAGCTCGTAGTTCTTGGTTTCGCTCTGCGAGTGGATGAACTGCCCGCAGCCTTTTTCGACGGCGGTCCGCAGGGCGTCCTTGAGGGCGGCGTCCTCGGTCGTCCCCTTGCCCTCGACGGTGATGACGTTGACGTCATCCTTGCTGACCAGGGGCGGCTGGTGATCCGGCGGCAGGATCGTCGCCGGCGGGTTTGGCCGGGGCCTGGGCGATTCCGGGGGAAAGTACTGCGCGAGCAGCGCCGACTGGACCGCCAGCAGCGCCAGCCCGGCCACGATCAGGGTCGAGCGCATCTTAACCATCTGGGCAACCTCTCGGGGTGGATGACAAGCCGGCGGGCCCGCTCGCGCGAGCCCGCCGGCCCCAATCTGTTCGCCAATGCTTACTTCTGCGGCGCGTCCGGAACCACGATCGGCGTCGGCTCGCTGCGATGCTCGATCTTCTCACGGCGTTCCGTGTGAACCTCGTTCTCCTCGCAGGCCACCAGGACGGGCATCGTGAACATCGCGCCGATCAAAAGGGCAAGCAGCTTCTTCATGGATCTCTCCTTGAATGACAGTTCGAATAGCCTCATCAACACGTTGGGGCGGCGACTGCCTCAGTTGACACGCCGCTCGATGGTCACCGTCTTGCGATACTTGACGACCAGGTCCCACAGCGGCTCGAGCGGGACCTCGACGGTCACCTTCGCCTCGCCGGTGGCGGCGTTGTAGTCGCCCTCGCCCACTTCCTTGACGCCCTTTAGCCAGGTGTCCATGTCCGTCACGATCTGGTCGTGCTCAGCCACGAAGTCCTTCACCAGCGTGGTGGAACTGATCCGCAGGCCGTTGATCTGCTCGCTCAACTTGCGCATCGCGTCCAGGCGGGCGGCACGGAGGGCCATCAGGCGGCCCTGGGCATCGCTTTCGGCGGTGGCCGGCTTGACGCCGTTGCCGGTGGCCTTGATGGTTTCCTTAGCCCACGGCGGGACGGTGTCGACCGGAGTCACCGGAACGACGGGGACGCCGCCGAGATACTTGGCCGGGACCACGCCCTGGCCTTCCGCGGTCACCCAGTCGATCTTGACTTCCTGCTTGATGTTCTGGAAGTCGCGGATTTTGTACTTATCGCCCTTATAGTGGGCTTCGTACTCGCGGGTCAGCTCGGTGATCACCGTCGCCAGGGCCACCTTGGCCTCGACCGTTACGGACAGATCGCGGTTGTAGCGGGGCTCGCCCAGCTTGACGCCCTTGATGAACGTGTTCAGGTCGGTGCGGATGTCATCGCTCTCAGCCACGAAGTCGCGGACGAACGTGCTGCTGCTGATCCGCAAACCCATGACTTGCTCGGTCAGGCGGCGATACGCGTCGAGCTCAGCCGCCCGCTTGGCCATCAGACGCCCCTGCGCGGGGATGCCCTTCCACTCCGGCGGCAGGCCCAGGCCTGTGCCGACGGGCGGCGTAATCGGCCCAACGGGGTCTTCCGTGCCGGCGACCGGGCGCGGCGCGCCGGTGCCCTTCACGGATACTTTCTCGATCTTGTTGGTCACGTGCAGGTCCTGGAAGTCGTTGATCTTGTACTTGTCGCCCTTGTACTTGGCCTGGTAGATCCGGGTCAGCTCGGCCTCCACCGTCGCCAGGGCCAGTTCCATGGTGACCTCGCAGGAGTTGTCTTCCATGAAGCGGGTCTGGCTGTCGATGATCTTGCAGCCCCGGAGGAACGTGTCGACCGAGGTCGCAATGTCGTCATTCTCGGCCACGAAGTCCTTCACGAACGTCGTCGACGTAATCCGCAGGCCTCGGACCTGCTCTGCCATCTTGCGGTAGGCGTCCGCCTCCGCGGCCCGCTTGGCGAGCAGGCGCGACTGTGTCTGCGCGGCAATGTCGGCCGCATTCGGCGCCGGCTGCGCGCTCGCGACGACCGCGAGAGCCAGCACCATCAGGGGAACCGTTGCCAGAATCAGCCATTTCTTGGAGCCCATGACTTCTCCTTTCGTGAGAACGGGCCTACGGGAAACTCGATCCCATACTATCGTCAATCAGTGCTTCTTGCTTGACAGGCGACTCTCGCACTCGGCCCTCTCCTGCTCGCTGGCCGGGCGAAGCACTGCGTTGCCGGACTCCATCGCCCGCGTCAGCAATGCTCGAGCCTTGATGTATCGTTTGTCGTCCTTCATCCGCACGGCCTTGTCCAGGCTCCTCTTCGCGCCGGCCGCGTCGTTCAGGAACATCCTGACCACGCCCAGGTCGTAGGCGGCGGCATGATCCTCGGGGTTCGCCTGCACGACCTCGTCGAACGCCTTGGCGGCCTCGGCGTAGTCGCCGCTCTCGGCGATGGCCTTGGCGGCCTTGGCCCGGCTGGTCTTGCCCGCGACCAGCGGAAGCATGTGGCACTCAACGTGTGCGGCGATCAGGCCGCAGAACTGCGACACGCAATCGGCGGCCAGTTCCCGGATCATGGCGTCCGCGCTCTTCATCGACGAAGTGCCGCCGCCGGTCAGGAAATTGGCTTCCACCTTCACGGCCCCGGTGTCCGCGTTCTTCGAGCAGGACTTGCTCATCAGCGTGTCAGCCGTGCCCACGTCGCACATCTTGAAGTTGATCGACACCTGCGCCGTCCGCCGAAGCGTCGACACGGTCTTCATTGTCGGCGACCGCGTTGCGATGTCGAACCCAGGTTCGCTCTTGGTGCCCTGCTCGTCCCTGCTCAGGACCTGGATCGAGCCGACGATGACGGTATCGGCCCCGGCCTTGGCGCCCGCCTGGGCCGCCTTGCTCTCGGTGATGCCCGCGTCCGCCAGGTCGGATTCCTTGAGCAGGTCCTTCAGGTTATTGCGATCGACGATCCGACAACGGTTGGAACCCATCGCGCCGATCGTCTCGTTCAGCTTGGAACTGAGCATGTCGGAGGCCATGATGGCCTGCGGCTTGCTCTCGGGCGTGGCGCTGGTGAACTGCATCACGGCGATGGTCTTGACCTTGGCGGGCAGTTCCCGCTCAGCCGGGTGGGCCACCGCCAGGCAGATTCCGCTGTCGCCGCCGCCACCGAACCGATCGCAGCCCGACATCGCCAGCACCGCGGAAAGCAGACCTAGACAGATTGCAGTGATACTCCGCATCGCTCGATCTCCTCGCTCTATGGACCAGAACAAACCTGAGAAATGACCAATGCCCGACGAGTCTGACAGCCGCACTGCGGGAACAAATCCTCCTCCACAGCACCGCAATGCCGTCTCAAGTCTAGCCACCCAGGCAAGCCCATGCAACAGATTTCGGGACCCGTCTGCCACAGAGCAAGACTGCCCAATACGACATTCTTGCAGGCCGCAGGTTAGTAGCGACTGAAGATTCCGTCCGCTTTCATTATTTGGTATAAGGGTCACATGACCCGGCGCAGCGAATTCCGGCCCAATTACGTCGCCCTGCCCGCCCCCGCCAAATTGAACATATCGCTGGCCATCGGACCACGCCAGCCAGACGGTTATCATCTGCTCGATAGCCTCATGGTGCCGCTGGACTTACACGACGACGTCCGGTTATCGTCGTCTGCCGGTGGTATCGAGTTGGCCGTATCCGGGCCGACCGGGGCCTCGACCCCAGCCGACCCAACCAACCTGGTCTGGCGGGCGGCGGAACTGCTTGCTCAAGAAGCCGGTCGCCCTTCCGACGTGCGGATAGAACTGTTCAAGCGGATACCGGTGGCTGGAGGCCTGGGCGGGGGCAGTTCCGATGCCGGGGCTACGCTGGTAGGGCTTAACCGCCTGTGGAACCTTAACTTCCCGGTCAGCCGTCTGGCCGGTCTTGGCTCGCGTTTGGGCAGTGACGTGCCCTTCTGCGTCTACCGCCATCCGAGCTGGGTTCGAGGCCGGGGTGAGATCGTTGAACCGCTGCAAACGCCTATTCCAAGTCTTTTTATTGTGTTAATCTTTCCTGGTATAGCTATAGCAACCCGCAATGTTTACGAACATCTGGATGTTTCCATGGAAAGATTATTACGAATTATTCCGAGAAAGCACCCATTCCGGGGCGTAGTATTTTTCAACGATCTGGAGGGTCCGGCCTTGGAGGTCTGCCCTCCGCTCAGCCGACTGTTCCGAACGCTGGAAAAGTCGGCGGGCGTGCCCCGGTTGATGGTGGCTGGCAGCGGGTCGACACTGTTTGCGGCGTTCGATAACCCGACCGATGCCAGCCAGTGCGAACATCGTGTCAGATCGTGCGTGAGTTGCGGCACAGCGGTCGCAGCCGTTTTGCCGGGGCCGCCTGAGGACATCCATGATGAAGGAGACTGCGATGGACATCAGCGAGGTCCGGATCAAACTGGTGGACCGCCCCAATGATCGCCTCAAAGCGTTCTGCACGATCACCTTCGACCGAGAGTTTGTTGTCCGGGACGTCAAGATCATTGAAGGCCCCACGGGCTACTTTGTGGCCATGCCGTCCCGCAAGTTGACCGACCACTGCCCCAAGTGCGGCGCGAAGAACCACCTGCGGGCCAATTTCTGCAACGAGTGTGGCGGCCGTCTTGCCCCCGATCGCAGCATGGTTGACCCGAAGGGGCGGTCCAAACTGCACGCCGACATGGCTCACCCGATCAACATGGCTTGCCGCGAGCGGATCGAGCGTGCCGTCGTCCAGGCCTATGAGAACGAGCGGCACGCCGCCACTCAACCCGGATACC
>JAQTVL010000581.1 GCA_028706835.1 Phycisphaerae bacterium
TGGCAGACTCCGCGCGGTGTGTGGGTATCTGGCCGCATTGCCGAGATTGCCGGCACCGGCAACATGGAATCGACCGCCGAACTTGAGCGGCAGCATCGGTTCAATGTTGAATCTGCCGTCACGTCTGGCAAGCCCGTCCCGCCCGAAGTCCTCGCCGACTACGCTGACCAGCCGTGGGCGAAGAAGGGGGAGACTGCGCCCGCTACCACCCCCCCACAGGCGCAGAAGGGGACGGAAAAGGCCGAGACGCCCACCCCCGACGCCCCCGCGCCCACCCTCTCCGAAAAGGCCAAGGCCGCGCGCGCCGACTTCGACAAGTCCGTGGAAGACCTGGGCAAGCTGCTATCCGGCCGCACGCCCATGGCGCAGATGTTCGACCCCAAGGTTATCAAGCAACTGGCCGTCACCATCGGCAAGGGCATCAAGGCTGGGGGCTACTCGCTGGCCGAAGGGCTGCAAGCCGCGCACGCGAAGCTCTCGCTGGCCCTTGGCCCGGAGAAGGCGCAGCAGGCGATTGACGAAGCCGCCGAACTCATCCGGCGCGAACAGTGGGAAGAAACCACCGCCATCAAGAACGCCGCCGTGGACGCCGCCCGCGAGAAACGCGGGCTTGAGCCTGTGGCCAAGCCGACCCGGCAGAGCAAGCAAGGCTGGCTGGACGAAGCTAAGGCGAAGATGGAGGCCGACCCGCTCCTGGCTGACCGGCTGATCGAGAAGTTCCGCGCGGACCCAGCCAATCTCTCGCCCGTCGAAATCGCCATCCTGAATACCCACCGGCGCACGATCACCAACGCCTATGAGAAGGCGACCGATGCCATGTTCAAGGCGACCGACGCGGGCGATACCACCGCCGCCGCCGAAGCCAAGCAGTCCGTCGCTGACTACGATGCCAAGCTACAAGCGATGGAGCAGGCGACCGAAGCTGCTGGCACTGAATGGGGCCGTAGCGGCGTTGCCCGGCAGATTGAACTTCGCCGTGACTACACGCTGGCGAACATGGTCCGGCGCTGGCGCGTGGCGAACGAGGGCAAGGCCCCGAACGATCAGCAACTCGCCGTCATCAAGCAACAGGCTGACCAGATTACCGACCTACAGCAGCGGCTCCAGGCGGCAGAGGCTAAGACCGCCGAACTCGCCGCCCAGCACGAGATCGACCGCAAGATCATCGAAGCCAAGCGGAAAGCTGCCACGGCCCGCGTTGCCCGACCGCCGGGCGACCGCCGCATGGACTTCCGCGCCCGCAACCGCATCTTCACCGCTGACAAGGCCAACGAAGCCCTCAAGCGGTTCCATGAGAAGATGTCGTCCATGCGGTCAACCACGAACGTCGGTGCCGACATCGGGGCCGCCGTTTCGGCCGCCAAGGAACTCGTGTACGTCGCCGCGTCCTACGCCGAGGCCGGCGTCCGAAACTTTGCCAAGTTCTCTGCGGACGTGATGGGTGGGCTGAATGAAGCCCAGCGCAAGTCCGTCGAACCTCACCTGAAAGGCGCCTGGGACAAGGGTGTTGCCGAATACGAGACGCAGCGCCGCAAGGCCATGTCTGAAGGCATGAAGCGGGAACTGGCCGCAGGCTCGCCTCTCACCGGCATGGGCCGCTGGATTCAGAAGCTCGCCGAATCCTTTGTGGCCGAAGGCGTGACCAACCGCGAGGCCCTGATTGACGCCGTACACTCCGCACTCAAGCAGGTGGACCCGGAGATTACCCGGCGGCAGACAATGGACGCCATCAGCGGCTACGGCGACTTCAAGCCGCTGGACAAGAACGCCATCAAGGCCAAGCTCCGCGACCTCAAGGGCCAGATGCAGCAGGTGGGCAAGCTCGAAGACATGCAGCAGGGCCAGGCCCCGGCCAAGACCGGCGTCGAGCGTCGTGTGCCGTCCGACGAAGAGCGCCGCCTGATTCAGCAGGTGAACGACGCCAAGCGGCGCGGCGGCTTCACTGTGACCGACCCCGAAGCCCAACTCAAGAGTACGTTGGATAGCCTCAAGACCCGCCTGCGCAACCAGATTTCCGACCTGAACCTGCAACTCGCCACGGGCGAGAAGATCGTCCGCGACAAGGCCGAAGTGCCAACGGACGCCGAAGTTGCGGGCCTGCGCACGCAGCGCGATGCCCTCAAGGAACAGTACGATGCCATGTTCCCGACCGACCGGGAACTCACCGACGCCCAGCGAGTGAAGATGGCGACCGCCGCCGTCGAGAAGTCCATTGCCGAGTACGAGCGACGCATCAAGGAGAAGGACACCGCCCCGGCACAGAAGGGGACTGTCGCGCCGGAAACCCCGGAACTGGCCGCGCTCCGCGCCCGGCGCGACGCACTCAAGGCCGAACTGGACGAGTTGCGCGACGCGGCCAAGCCGACCGTGGACCCCGAAGCACGGGCACATAAGGCGTTCAAGACCCGGACCCTCAACCGCATCGCCGAACTCTTGGAGAGGCTGGACAAGGGCGATTTCTCCCAGCAGCCCGAAACGGTCAAGCCGCAAAAGCTTGAGCATGAGTACCTGAAAGTCCAACTTGAACAGGTCAAGCGCCGGTTCGAGGAAGGCGTGTTCAAGCAGAAGATGGCGAACCGCTCGCGGCTGCGCAAGGTCGTTGACCTGGGGGCCGAAGGCTTGAACCTCAGCCGCGCCGTCCTTACCAGCATGGACCTGTCGGCCGTGTTGCGACAAGGTGGCTTCGTCACGCTCGGGCACCCGGTCATGGGCGCTCGCGCGTTCACGGGCACACTGCGGGCCGTGCGACGCTCCGGCGCGGACGCCGTGCGCTTGGAGATTCAGAACCGGCCGAATGCTGCCCTCTACAAGCGGGCAGGCTTGCACCTGTCGGAAGAAGGCGGGCCGCTGGCGAACATGGAAGAAGCGTATATGTCCCGCCATGCCGATAAGATTCCCGGCGTGGGGGCTTCCCAGCGCGTGTACGTCGCCTTCCTCAACAGGCTCCGCGCCGACCTGTTCGATAGCATGGTCAAGGGGCTGGGCGACAACGGGCAAGTGTCACTGGAGGAAGCCAAGGCTGTCGCCAACTACGTCAACGTGGCGACCGGCCGTGGCTCGTTCAAGAACACCTCCACCGCCGCCGTGTTCAGTACGACCCTGTTCTCTCCGCGCCTGTGGGCCAGCCGGATTCAATTACTCATGGGGCAACCGGCATGGCGCGGCTCGTGGCGAACCCGCAAACTCGTGGCGGCTGAGTATGCCCGCTTCCTGGGCGGACTGGCCGTGGTGTACGGCGTTGCCCACCTT
>JAQTVL010000048.1 GCA_028706835.1 Phycisphaerae bacterium
CCGTACTGATAGCCGGCCTGGAACACGTGGACGTTCGCCTCCGCCGCCTTGGGCGACTTGGCGAACCGCTTGGCGATGGCCTTGAGCATGAAGTTGGCGGGGCGGTCGAAGAGCCAGCAGATCAGCCCCAGGGCGAACATGTTCCGGCAGCGGGCCGCCTCGTGCGACGTCAGGCCCATCGTGGCGACCGCCTCCGACGTCAGCCGGGTCATCGGCACCAGGCTCGCGGCGTAGTTGGTCAGCGTGCCGTCGGTGAGCGGGTTGATCTCGTAGCCGGCCTTCTTCAGGTCGCCGGGCGCGAAGGCGTCGGAATTGACGATGGCGATGCCCTTGGGCTTGAGGTCTTTCAGGCCCGCCTTCAGCGCCGCCGGGTTCATCGCCACCAGCACGTCCAACTGGTCGCCGGTGGTGAGCACCACGTCGCTGCCGAAATGGACCTGGTAGCCGGAGAGCCCAGCCACCGTGCCGGCCGGGGCGCGAATCTCCGACGGAAAGTCCGGCAGGGTCAGCAGTTCGTTGCCGGCCAACGCCGACACATCCGAAAACTGCGACCCGGTCATCTGCATGCCGTCGCCGCTGTCACCGGAAAAACGAATGGCCACCCGCCGCAGTTCCGTTCGGCCCTTGGCCTTGGCTGCGGTTCCCTTGCTTCCTTCTGACATGCTTGCTCTCCGATCAGAGGCACGCGCGCCGTGGCGATGGATTCCGGTCCACGGTCTGCGCAATTATACTACTGCTCCAGCAGCTTCTTGATGGCGTGGACGGTCGTTCGCCGGCCGAGGTGGGCCAGGGCGTCTGTCAGCGGAATCTTCTTGGGGCACGCCTTTTCGCAGTTCTGGGCGTTGCCGCACTCGGCGATGCCGCCGGGCTTGGACAACTCGTCCAACCGGTCCTCCGCCAGCTCCGCTCCGGTCGGATGGCTGTTGAACAGGTAGACCTGCCCGACCGCCGACGGACCCATGAACGACGATCGCTTGTTCACCTGCGGGCAGGCGTCCAGGCAGCAGCCGCAGGTCATGCACCGGCTGAACTCGTAGGCCAGCGCCCGCACCTTCTCGGACATCTTCGGCCCCGGCCCGAGGGCGAACGTGCCGTCGATGGGCACCCAGGCCTTCACCTGCGTCAGCCGCTGGAACATCTCCGCCCGGTCGACGACCAGGTCGCGCAGCACGGGGAACTTACGCAACGGTTGGAGCGTGATCGGCTGCTTGAGGTCGCGGATCAGCGTCGAGCAGGATTGCCTCGCCCGGCCGTTGATGACCATCGTACACGAGCCGCAGACCTCTTCGAGGCAGGCGGCGTCGTAGGCGACGGGCGTGGTTTCCTTGCCTTCGGCGTTGACCGGCTTGGCCTCGATCTCCATCAGCGCCGACACCACGTTCATGTTCGCCTGGTAGGTGACGACGAACTCCTCCCAGTAGGGAGCGCTGTTGGGGCAGACCTGCCGGAGGATCTTCAGGCGGATCGGTTGGCCCGGCTGAATCGAATCGGTTGCGCTCATCTCATGCCTCGTCTCGGGTTAATGTGGACCTTACTTCGCGGCGGCATCGGCGCGGGACATCTTCGCCCACGCCTCTTCGACCTTCTTGGCGCCCTTGAGCCCATAGGTTCGGGGCCGCGGCGGGATCAGCGACGTATCGACCGGCTGGTAGTCGATCTTCGGCCTGGCGTCGACGCCGGTGAAGTCGGCCACGGTCGTCTTGAGCCACCGCTCGGTGTTGACCTTGAAGGCCTTGCACCAGGTCTGGACCTGCTGGCTGTGAACAGCCGGGTCGTCCGAATCGACGGGCGGCAGCTCGAACTTCGGCTTGTAGTGCGAGCCGCGGCACTCGTCGCGGAGCGTCGCCGCATAGACGATCGTGCGGGCCAGCACCATCATGTCCTCCAGCCCGCGGGTGAACGTGAGCGCCTGGTTGCGGTAGCCGCCCTTGTCGGGGATCGCGGCCTTTCGCAGCCGCTGCTGGAGTTCGATGACCTTCTCCTCAGTCTTGGCCAGTTGCGCGTTGTCGCGGACGACGGTGGCGTTGAGGGTCATGCTCTCGCCGAGTTCGCGCCAGATGACGTACGGGTTGTCCTTTCCATCGCGGGCGAGCAACTCGCGCTCCCGCTGCTTCTGACGCTCCACCTTGGCCTGGTACAGGCTGCTCGGCACGTCGTCGCAGCGCCGCTTCAGGCCGGTCAGGTAGGCGGCGGTCGACGGCCCGACCAGCGTTCCGCCGTAGAGGCAACTCAGCAGCGAGTTGGCCCCGAGGCGGTTGGCGCCGTGGTACTGGTAGTCGGCTTCGCCCACGGCGTAAAGCCCGGGGATATTGGTCATGTGGTTTCGCGGGTGGCCCTTGAGCACGCCGCCGGTCTCCGCGTCCTTGACGTAGTCGACCCACAGGCCGCCCATCGAGTAGTGGACAGCGGGGAAGACCTTCATCGGCACGCGGCGCGGGTCCTCGCCGACGAACTTCTCGTAGATATCCAGAATGCCGCCCAGCCGGTTGTTCAGGTCCTCAACCGAGATGTGCGTCAGGTCCAGGTAGACCATTCTTTGCCCGGCGATGCCGCGGCTCTCGCTGCACACCTTGAAGATTTCGCGGCTGGCGATGTCGCGCGGCACGAGGTTGCCGTAGGTCGGGTATCGCTCTTCGAGGAAGTACCAGCGGGCCGACTCCGGGATGTCCTTCGCGACGCGGGCGTCTTTCGGGTCCTTGGGCACCCACACCCGCCCGCCTTCGCCGCGGGCGCTCTCGCTCATCAGCCTCAGCTTGTCGGCGCCGGGGATGGCCGTCGGGTGAACCTGGATGAATTCGGGGTTGGCGTAGCGGGCGCCGCACAGGTGGGCCCGGGCGCCGGCCGCCCCCGTGCAGATCGTCGAGTTGGTGCTTCGGCCGAAGATCATGCCCAACCCGCCGGTGGCCAGAACCACCACGTCGCTGCGGAATGACTCGATGGCCATCGTTCGCAGGTCCTGGGCGATGATGCCCCGGCAGGTCCCTTCCTCGTCGATTACCAGGTCGAGCATTTCCCAGAACTCGTGCATGCGCACCCGGCCGAGCGACTCCCAGTGGCGGACCTGCTCGTCCAGCGAGTAGATCATCTGCTGGCCGGTGGTCGCGCCGGAGAAGGCCGTCCGGTGGAACAGCGTGCCGCCGAACCGGCGGAAGTCCAGGAAGCCCTCGCTGGTCCGGTTGAACATCACGCCCATGCGGTCGAGCAGGTCGACCAGGTGCGGGGCGGCCTCCGCCATGTCCTTGACCAGCGGCTGGTTGGCGAGGAAGTCGCCGCCGTAGACCGACTCGTCAAAGTGCTTGGCGGGCGAGTCGCCCTCGCCGCGGAGGTTCTTGGCGGCGTTGATGCCGCCTTGGGCACATACGCTGTGGCTTCGCCGGGCCGGCACCAGGCTGAACAAATCGACGTCCAGCCCGGCCTCGACCGCCCGGATCGTCGACATCAGTCCGCCCAGCCCGCCGCCGATCACGATAATGTTGTTCGATGAAGAGGTAGTAGTCGCCATGGATACCGTCCCAGTCTTTCACAGGCCCCGGTGGAACCAGTAAATGCTCGTCAGGCCGAGCACGCTCAACACGATCCCGATCACGGCGCACAGCAGCCCGGCCTTGCGGCGGGACTTGTGGCCCAGCGTCACGCCCCAGGTAATCAGCGCCGTCCAGATTCCGTTGGAGAAGTGATACACCGCCGCCACGACGCCCACCGCGTAGAACGCGACAGTCCACGAGCCGTGCAAGCCCGCCGCCGTGATGCGGTAGGCGTCGCCGGTCAGGAAATTGAAATGCTCGCCCCCGATCAGGTAGTGGAAGCGGTACTTCAGCAGGTGAACGATTACGAAGGCAAACGTGAACAGCCCGGCTGCCCGCTGGAGCACGTAGCGGACGTTGCCGCCGTAGCGGTAGTCGCCCAGGTTCACCGCGCCGGTGAACGTGATAAACATCCCATACAGGCTGTGGAACGCCAGCGGCAGGAAGATCAGCGTCCACTCGACCAGCGCCAGCCAGGGCAGGGTCTGGATCAGGCCGACGTCGTGGTTGTATTTTTCCGGCCCGCCGACCACCACGCCGAAGTTGGTCAGCATGTGCTCAGCCAGGAATACGCCGACGGGAATGATCCCGCTGAGCGAGTGCAGCCGCCGCAGCAGGAAATGGTAGCGGGCCAGTCGCTGGCCCAGGCTGGGTGAAAGTGCTTGGTTGCCCACGAAAATGCCTCCGACACAGGGATTCGATCAACCTGACACTATAGCGCTCTTGTGCGGGACAGGCACCTCTTACACGCCCATGCCACGAAGGCGCTACCGCCGCAGCCGCTCGGCCAGGGTCTGCCCGAGTTTCGCCGGGCTCTCCGCCACCGCCACGCCGGCGGACCGCAGCGCGGCGATCTTCGAATCAGCCGTGCCGCTGCCGCCGCTGATGATTGCCCCGGCGTGGCCCATCCGCCGCCCCGGCGGGGCCGTCCGCCCGGCGATGAACGCGACCACCGGCTTGGTGACGTTCTTTGCGATGAACTGGGCGGCGTCTTCCTCGTCGCTGCCGCCGATCTCGCCGATCATCATGATCGCCTCAGTTCGTTCGTCCGCCTGGAACAGGCCCAGCAGTTCCACGAAGCTCAGCCCATGCACCGGGTCGCCGCCCATGCCCACGCACGTCGACTGGCCAATGCCCAGGCTGCTCAATTGCCACACCGCCTCATAGGTCAGCGTGCCGGATCGGCTGATCAGGCCGACGCTGCCCGGCCGGTGAATGTAGCCCGGCATGATGCCGATCTTGCACGCCCCGGGGCTAATCACGCCGGGGCAGTTGGGTCCGATCAGCGTCGCCCCGGCTTCCGCGGCCAGGCGCCTCGCCCGCACCATGTCCAGCGTCGGGATGCCCTCGGTGATGGCGACGATCAGGCGGATGCCCGCCCCCGCCGCCTCGATGATCGCATCGCCGGCGTATGCAGCCGGCACGAAGATCATCGTCGCGTCGGCGCCGGTGGCGGCGACGGCCTCCGCCACGCTGTCGAAGATCGGCAGGCCGTTCGCGTCCTTCGTGCCGCCCTTGCCGGGCGTCACGCCGCCGACCATCTTGGTGCCATACTCCAGGCAGGCCTTGGTGTGAAATGCCCCGGCCGCCCCGGTGATTCCTTGACAAATCACCCGCGTGTTCGCGTCAATGAGAATGCTCATGGGTTTGCTTGCCTCGCTGCGGTCACGACCTTCTCGGCCGCGTCGCTCAGGTCGGTCGCCGGGGTCAACGTTGGCAACTGGCTCGCCGCATTCGCCAGCAGCTTCCGGGCCTTTTCCACGTTCGTGCCTTCCAGCCGGACGACCACCGGGATGCGGAAGCCGACCTCCCGCCCCGCCTGGATGAGCGCCTCGGCGATCAGGTCGCACTTGGCGATGCCGCCGAAGATGTTGACCAGGACGGCCTTCACCTTCGGGTCGCTCAGCAGGATGTGGAACGCCTCGATCGCCCCCTGGGCAGTGACGCCGCCGCCAACGTCCAGGAAGTTCGCCGGCTCGCCGCCGTGCAGTTTGATGATATCCATCGTCGACATTGCCAGCCCGGCGCCGTTGACCAGGCAGCCGATCTGGCCGTCCAGGGCAATGTAGTTCAGCCCAGCCTGCTTCGCCCGAGCCTCCGCCGGGTTCTCCGCCCCCGGATCGGCGAATTTCGCCCACTCCGGGTGACGATAGGCGGCACTGTCGTCGAAGTTCAGCTTGGCATCCACCGCGACGGTGTGGCCGTCGGCGGTCATCGCCAGCGGGTTGATCTCCGCCAGCGTGCAGTCGTTGGCCAGGAAGACGCGGGCCAAGCCCGAAATCAGAGCCGCCGCCTCAGTTGCGACCCGGCCTCGCAGGCCCAGGGACGCCGCCAGGTTACGGGCCTGGTAGCCCTGGAGCCCGACCAGCGGGTGGAACGGCTCGGTGCGGATGGCGGATGGGTTCGTCCGGGCGACCTCTTCGATCTCGACGCCGCCCTGCGAGCTGACCATCATGGCCGGCACGCCGCGGCGGCGGTCGATCACCGCCCCGACGTAGAATTCGCTGGCGATCTCGACGGAGCCGGCAACCAGGACGGCCTTGACCGGCACGCCCCCCGGCCCGGTCTGGTGGGTGACCAGCGGCGCCGCGAACATCCGGTTGGCCGCCTCGCAGGCTTCCTGGGCCGATCGGGCGAACTTGACGCCGCCGGCCTTGCCTCGGCCGCCGGCATGCACCTGGGCCTTGACCACCGCCGACTCGACGCCCAGCGATGAGAACACGGATCCCGCCTCGGCGCCGCTGCGGGCCACACCGCCCGGTGGCATCGGGATGCCCGCGGCGACAAGGATCTCTCTGGCTTGGTATTCGAGGATATTCACGCGTGAGCACTCCGCAAAAGCTGACCGGTGGAGTCGCACAGCGGCTTGGCTCGCCGCAGCAGTAGTTTACGCTTCGGCCTGTGGGGGAGTTCGTCCGCACGAGGAAACGACGACTCCGTCAATCGGCGATTGTACACTTTTCTAATTGACTTTCTAGTGTTCTCCTGCTAGTTTTTTTGTACGGCTCTTGACTACTGTCTGAATCCTCCGGAGGGTACGCATGTCACAGACTCAGTCCAAGGCACAGGATGCGGCCATTCGATCCCAGGCCGGGCTAGCCGACGTCGTCGCGGGCAATTCCAGTATATGCTTCATCGACGGACAAAAAGGCCGGCTGGTCTACCGGGGCTACGACGTCGCGGAACTGTGCGAGGTTTCGACGTTCCGCGAGACCGCGTATCTGCTATGGTACGGCCATCTTCCCACCAGGGCCCAGTTCGAGCCGTTCTCCGAGCTGTTTACCGGGGCCCTGCAACTGCCCATGGAAACCATCATGGTGCTCAAGTTGCTGCCGCGGCGGGCCACGCCCATGGAAATCCTGCGCACCGGCGTGTCCAGCCTGGGCAACTTCGACCCCGACAGCGGCCTGACCGACCCCGAGGCCGTTCAGCGTAAGTGTACGCGCCTGATCAGCCGAATGATGATGCTCATCTGCGCCTCCGACTGCATCCGCCGGGGCAAGGACCCGATCGCCCCGTGGGAGGGCAAGACGCTCGCCTACAACTTCCTGTATATGCGGGACGGCATTCCGCCGTCCGCCGACGCCGAGCAGGCCATGGAGGTCCAGCTTATCCTGCACGCCGACCACGAGCTGAACGCATCGACGTTCGCCGCCCGCGTGGTGGCCTCGACCATGAGCGACGTCTACAGCGCGGTCACGGCGGCGATCGGGGCGCTCAAGGGCCCGCTGCACGGCGGCGCCAACAAGAACGTGATCAATCTGCTGGATCGCATCTATTCGCCGCAGAACGCCGCTCCCGTCGTCAAAGACATGCTGTCCCGCAAGCAGAAGGTGCCCGGCTTCGGGCACCGCGTCTACCGCACGACCGATCCCCGCGCCACCGTCCTCCGGGCGCACGCCGAGAAACTGGTCAAGGGCAACAGCGACCTCGAACGAATCTACGAAACGGCGCTGCGGGTTGAGGAAGTGGTCACCACCAACACCAAGGTCTATCCCAACGTCGACTTCTTCAGCGGCATCGTCTATCGGGCCATGGGCATTCCCAGCGACCTGTTCACGCCGATCTTCGCCCTCAGCCGGGCCGTCGGCTGGACCGCCCACATCCAGGAGCAGTGGGCTGACAATCGCATCATCCGCCCGCGGGCTGAATACGTCGGGCCGATGGACCAGAAATACGTGCCGGTCGAGCAGCGAAAGTAAATCGCGCGGCCGGCTGAACACAGCCTGCCGTCGATTGCCGCGGGCCACCCTGCGTTACGAGCGCACGGCGGCCCCCTTTCTTGTACCCGTCCAGCCCCCAAAAGCGATCTTGCCGTATATTGCGGCAATCCTTATAATGTCGATGTGAAAACTGATTTCGACCTCGTGAGGTGCATGTGATTACTCTATCGCAAAAATGTCAGTATGCTCTGCGGGGCGTGTTCGAGTTGGCCAGACGCTCGAGCACCGAGCCGATTGCCGTCGCTGAGATCGCCGCGGCTCAGGCGATCCCGCCGCGCTTTCTGGAGATCATTTTTGCCGACCTCCGCCAGGCAGGCGTGGTCAAGTCCATTCGCGGCAACCGGGGCGGCCATATGCTGGCTCGGCCTGCTTCGGAGATCACCGTCGGGGAAATCATCCGTCTGGCTGAGGGCCCCATCAACCTGGTCAAGTGCGTCTCCGGAAGCGAACAGTGCCCGTTCATCGGACACTGTCCGTTCATGAGCCTGTGGGACGAGGCGACGGCGGCCATGGGGTCTGTTTTTGACAAGACCAGCATCCAGGACATGGTCGAACGGGAGAAGGCTGAGCCGGATCGTATGTGCAAGTTGTAGCGCCCCGCGAAACGGAGCTTTTGTGAGCCAGCCCTCTCGTTCCAAGCTTGCCCAGGCCATCTTGGACGCGACCGGCCAGGATGCCGCCCGCTGCTACCAATGCGGCAAGTGTACCGCGGGCTGTCCCATGGCCGCATTCATGGACATCGCCCCCAACCAGGTTCTCCGCCTCGTCCAACTCGGGACCGACTCGGCCAGCCGGCGGCTGTTGGCCTCGGCCGCCATCTGGAACTGTCTGGGCTGCCTGACGTGCGCGCGTCGCTGCCCCAAACAGCTCGACCTGGCTGCCGTGATGGACCGCCTGCGCGAGCTGGCCTGCCAGAGTGGCACGGTCCCAGGCGCCCAACGCAACGTCCTCGCGTTCCACCGGGCATTCCTGGCCTCGGTTCGCTCTCACGGGCGGATGAACGAACTGCCTCTGGTGCGGCGGTACAAACTGTCCACGCGCGACCTGTTCAGCGACATAAAGTTGGCGCCCGGGATGTTCTTTCGCGGGAAACTGCCGCTGCGGCCGCACAAGATCGCGGGGCGCGCCGAGATTCGCAGGATCTTCGACGCCTGCCAGCACGGCGCCTCGACAGGCTCAGTGGAAGGCGAGGCCGTTGAACCGCGCCAGCCCGCGTCGTCGCCGGGCGCCGGCCGTCGCAGGCAGACGCGCGGAGGCCGGCGATGATCATCGGTTACTATCCCGGCTGCTCGCTTTCGGGCGGCGGCATCGAGTTGGACCTTTCCGTCAAGGCCCTCGTCGGCGTCGCCGGCGTCACGCTCCGCGAGATCGACGACTGGAACTGCTGCGGCGCGTCCGCAGCCCACAGCACCAACCACGACCTGTCCGTCGCTTTGCCCTATCGCGTGCTCAGCCTGGCGGAGGAGCAGGGGCTCGAGCAGGTGGTCGCCCCGTGCGCCGCGTGCTTTTCGCGGCTGAAGGGCACGCACCTCCGGCTGGAGCGGTCCGACGAACTGGCGCGGAAGATGGCCGATATCGTCGGGCGAAGCTACAACCGCACCGTCCGGGTGCTCAGCCTGACCGACTTCGTCCGGCTCCTGCTGGCCGGCGGACTGGCGGACAAGCTCACCCACAAGCTCACCGGCCTGAAGGTTGCCGCGTACTACGGCTGCCTGCTCAGCCGGCTGCCGCAGTGTACTGTCGCCGAGGACGACATCGAAGACGCCGAACGGCCGACGTCCATGGATGCAGCCATTCGCGCCACTGGGGCCGAGCCGATCGAGTGGAACTTCGCCACCGAGTGCTGCGGCGGCGGGCTGAGCCTGTCCAAGACCGACGCGGTGGTTCGGCTGTCGGGCGCGATCCTGGCGGACGCCAAGGACGCCGGCGCCGCGGCCGTTGTCACCGGCTGCCCGATGTGCCACAGCAACCTCGACATGCGGCAGGGCGCGATCCACGCCGCCGGCCTGGGCGGCAGCCCCGATGCCCTGCCGATCCTGTATCTGAGCGAACTTCTGGGCCTGGCGGCCGGCGTGCCGCCGGAACAACTTGGCTTGAACCGTCATTTCACCGACGCGATGCGTCTGACCCGCGGCGCCGCTGACGAGGCGCGTTCCGCCCCGGCCGCCGCGGGCGGAGGGGGAAGTTAAGGTATGGCCCGGGTCGGTGTGTTCATTTGCCACTGCGGCGAGAACATCGCCCGCACGGTCGACTGCCCCTCACTGGCGGCCGCCGCTGCCCGCCTGGACGGCGTCGTCCATGCCGCCGACTACAAGTACATGTGCTCCGATCCGGGCCAGACCATGGTTCGCGAGGCTATCGTCAAGCACCAACTGACCGGCGTGGTCGTCGCCGCGTGCAGCCCGCGAATGCACGAGCGGACCTTCCGCTCCGCGGCGGCCGCCGCCGGGCTGAACCCCTACCTGCTGGAGATGGCCAACATCCGCGAGCATTGCTCGTGGGTTCACTCCGACAAGGCGGCGGCGACCGCCAAGGCGCTCGATCTGCTTCGCATGATGGTCGAGAAGGTCAGGCGAAACCGGGCGCTTACGCCGATCCGCGTGCCCGTTGAGCCGACGGCGATGGTCATCGGCGGCGGC
The DNA here is from genome assembly GCA_028706835.1 of Phycisphaerae bacterium. Classification (GTDB taxonomy): domain Bacteria; phylum Planctomycetota; class Phycisphaerae; order JAJVII01; family JAJVII01; genus STB-87. The sequence goes on from JAQTVL010000048.1 coordinate 10,387, forward strand.
ATCGCCGGCATACAGGCGGCGCTGGACATCGCCGCCGGCGGGAAGAAAGTGGTGCTCGTCGACCGCTCGCCGTCGATCGGCGGGCACATGGCCCGGCTCAGCGAGACCTTCCCCACGCTGGACTGCTCGCAGTGCATCCTGACGCCGCGAATGGTCGAGGCCGCCACGCATCCCAATATCACGCTGATGACCTACAGCGAGGTGGACGCTGTCGACGGCTTCGTCGGGAATTTCGAGGTGACCATTCGGCGCAAGGCCCGCTACGTCGACCCAGCCGTATGCACCGGCTGCGGCGAGTGCTGGGCCAAGTGCCCGCAGAAGAAGATCGCCTCGGAGTTTGACGCCGGCCTCGGGTTGCGGGCGGCGATCTATCGGCCTTTCCCGCAGGCGGTGCCCAACAAGCCGGTGATCGACGCGGCTCACTGCATCCGCCTGACCCGCGGCAAGGGCTGCGAGCTGTGTCGCAAGGCCTGCCCGCGCGATGCGATCCACTTCGACGACGCCGATGCCATCCAGAAAGTCAAAGTCGGCGCGATCGTGCTGGCCACCGGATTCGATTTGTGGGACCACGCCGCCTACGGCGAATACGGCGGCGGGCGGCTGACTGACGTCATCAACGGGTTCCAGTTCGAGCGGCTGGCCAGCGCCAGCGGGCCGACGGGGGGCGAGATTCGCCGCCCGAGCGACGGGCAGACGCCCAAGACCATCGTGTTCGTGCAGTGCTGCGGCAGCCGGGACGAAAAGCAGGGCCTCCCCTACTGCTCGAAGATCTGCTGCATGTACACCGCCAAGCACGCGATGCTGTATCGGCACAAGGTGCATGACGGCCGGGCGGTCGTGTTCTACATGGACATTCGCTCGGCCGGCAAGGGCTACGACGAGTTCGTCCGGCGGGCGATCGAGGCCGACGGCGCCCAGTACGTCCGGGGCCGCGTCAGCCGAATCTATCGCCGCCACGACGGCAAACTGATCGTCCGCGGGGCCGACACGCTGGCCGGCGAGGCGGTGACGGTCGAGGCGGACTTGGTGGTGCTGGCGGACGCCGTCCGGCCGCGTGCCGGGGCCCGCCCGCTGGCGCAGATGCTCGGCGTCGGCAGCGACGCGAACGGATTCTACAGCGAGGCGCACCCGAAGCTTCGCCCGGTGGAGACGGCGGCGGCCGGGGTGTTCCTGGCGGGGGCGTGCCAGGCGCCCAAGGACATCCCCGACACGGTGGCGTCGGCGTCGGCCTGCGCCGCGAAGGTGCTGGGCCTGTTCGCCGCGCCGCAACTGGAGCGCGAGCCGATCGTCGCCCGCGTGAACCGCGAGTTGTGCGCGCATTGCCGGGCGTGCATCAAAGGCTGCCCCTACGGGGCGATCGAGGATTTCGAGGTGAAGGACCGCAAGGGCAACCTGGTCAAGGTGGTCGCCAGCGTGAACGAGGGGCTGTGCCAGGGCTGCGGCACGTGCGCCGCGATCTGCCGGTCCAACAGCATCGACCTGGACGGCTTCACCGACGAGCAGATATTCGCGCAGATCGCGACGATGGAATAGCATGATCGAATCGGCTGACAACCCGGCGCCGTTCGAGCCGCGGATCACCGCGTTCGTCTGCACGTGGTGTACCTACGCCGGCGCCGACCTGGCGGGCACCAGCCGGCTGGCCTATCCGCCCAACGTGCGGATCGTCAAGCTGCCGTGCACCGGGCGGATCAACCCGCTGTTCATCCTCAAGGCGTTCGAGGGCGGGGCCGACGCGGTGCTCGTCTCCGGCTGCCATCCGGGCGACTGCCACTACACCAGCGGCAACTACCACGCCCGGCGGCGGTGGGCGATGTTCCGCAAGTTGATGGACCTGGCGGGCATCGGCGAGGACCGGTTGTTCTTCAGTTGGATATCCGCGGCGGAGGGCGGCAAGTTCGCCTCGCTGATCGGCCAGGTGACGGAGCAGGCGCGATCCGCCGGCCCGTTCGCCGCCAACCCGGCCAGGAGGCAGCCATGAGTTTCGTCGAGGCATTGCGTCGCGACGCGGCCAGCCTGCTGACGCAGGGCCGGGTCCGGCTGGTGCTCGGCTACCGCATCGCCGGCAACGGGCGGCGGGTTCCGGCGATGGCCACTTCGCTGGCGGCCGCCGAGAAACTGGTCTACGACGAGCAGTGCAAGGCGAACCTGGCGGCGTATCTGTCCAAGCCCCACATCGCCCGGCGCACGCCCGTCGCCATCGTGGCCACGCCGCAGGTCGTGCGGGCGCTGGTGGTGCTGGCGGCGGAGTCGCAACTGAACGGCGAGCAGGTGATTGTGCTGCCGGTCAGCGCCGCCGGCTACAGCGGGCCGATCGACCTGAAATCGGCGGCGGCCGCGCTGGCCAAACCGGACCGGGACGCCGGCATCTTGGCGAAGCTCAAGGAACTGATGGCGATGCCGCCGGCGGAGCGGTCGAAGTTCTGGGCCGGCCAGTTCGCCCGCTGCACCCGCTGCTATGCCTGCCGGGCGAACTGCCCGGCCTGCTACTGCCGGCAGTGCATCGTTGAGAAGAATCAGCCGCAATGGATTTCGACGGCTGCCCGCGGGCACGGCAATTTCGCCTGGCAGATGATCCGGGCGTTCCACACCACCGGCCGGTGCGTCGAGTGCGGGGCGTGCGAGGCGGCGTGCCCGGCGGGCATTCCGCTGATGCTGCTGAACGTGTATCTGGCTGACGAGGCGGCCCGCGAGTTTGGCTACGAGGCCGGGCTGGACCCGGCGGCTGAGCCGCTGATCGGCTAGTTCCGAACGGACGACAAAGAGGAGTTCATCCGCTGAGAATCCGGGTCGCGGACAAACTGACTGACCTGGCG
>JAQTVL010000582.1 GCA_028706835.1 Phycisphaerae bacterium
CAGCCGCCGGCGTCAACGAGAAGATTCGAGTCGAACGCCAGCATTCGCGTGGCGTCGCCGTGACAGAAATAACGGAAGCCCAGGAATCCGCGCAACGGGATAGGCTTGACCCATCGCCAGCTCGTAGCGTCCATGACGACGTACGCGCCTGGCGGCCACTTGCGGCGCGTGCTCTGGCAAATCATGCCTTCAGCCGTGGTGATGTTCGTGACCTTTGCCCGTCCGCGTAAATAGCCGTCCTCGACGTACCAGACCCAGTCGCCGATGTGAAGCTCCCTGGGCCATTGCGAGAATCGCCGAAAATAGTGCCCGCCGCCCTTGGAGATGCAGTCAGCCGCTTCTTTGGCGGCGTTGTCTATTTCCTTTTTGGGAGTCGTAACTATGATGTCCATATTCTAACCTTCCAATGGGTCGATTTTGACGCCCGCCCGTCGGCAGCGCTGGCGGATGGCGTAGATATAAGCCGTCGAGACGTTCAATCGCCCGGCCACGTCGGGCGGCGGTGATCCTTCCTGCATCATGGCGATCGCCGTGTACACGCCGTCACTCTTGCGAGCCGGCGGCACCACCGCGTGCTCGCGCAGGCAGACGTAGACCTGCGAGGCGGTCACGTGGAAGCGTTCCTGCGCCTGCGGAATCGAGTGCCCGCGCCGCACGAAGTCGGCGATCAATTTTCGCGTCTGCCGTTTTGTGGTAAGTTTCATCCTCTCTGTTCCGTTGCGTTCGCTGCCGCGTTCCAAAGAGCCTTGGAGAGTCGTAAAGCGCTGCCAGGTTTCATTGTCAACTGGCAAGAGTACGATCCGACATCACTACCTATGCAGAGATGGACGGATCGCCCCGTCTTGGTCGCGCACTTGCCGACCTCAACGCAGCCTGGTGAGCCATTGATGTGAGATCTGATTTTCATAATTGCTTGTCCTTGTTCAATGTCCGCCTCCGGCGGGACGCCGCCGGCATCGACGCGCCTCGGGGAGTCCAGCCGCCAAGGCACGTCGAACGGCGCCCCGCCCGGGGCGGATCGTCATCACACATCACGCGGCCCGCGTGGGCACGGCCTGCGTGGGCACGGCCTGCGTGGGCACGGTCTCCGGGCCGTGGCACGCGCGGAACCAGGGGCACCGCTGACTGGCCAGGCCCGGCGCGGAAGTTATAATCAGTTCGCAAGGGAAGCCGTCCCGTCGATCGCAAAAATAGGCCGGGCCGAAGGCCCTCTCCTCCGCGCGGCCGACGACCTCGATGCCGAACGTGTCGGGGAAACTGTGCCTGCACATCGCCGCCTGGTCAGCCATCGTTTGGTCGAGCATGTTTTTCATGCGGTCCTCTTTTCCGTGCCTCGCCTCCGGGCGATCGCCTTGAGCGCCTCGGCGAGCTTGTGCAGCCACGCGGCGGACAGATCGTCCAGGCCGCGAAACTGCCCGCTCGACATGTGCGGCCCGCGAATGAACTCGTCCAACTTTTCGCGCGACAGGCCCAGGCCGGCCGCCAGTTGCAAAACGTAATGCCGCCCGGCATCGAGCGGCGAGGACTTGCGGTCCTGGCCCTGCCAGTAGCCCCGCGTGAAGCCGGGCAACTGGCCGTTGTTGTGGACCTCGTAATACGCCATCACGGCGATAAAGCCCTCGCGCGTGCAGGTGGCGTCGGCGGCGGAGTAAAACCCGCCGACGTTCCATTGGATCGTCCGCCGCATGTCCTCGTCCACGCCGCACGCGCGGGCGGCGGAGTGCAGGGCCTGTTTTTGGCGATTGGTTAGTTTCATGCGGACACCCTCCGCTCACAGCCGGGGGCGGCTGTGCCACATGGAACGGTGAAAAGCGGCCCGCCGAAAAGGGCGCCGATCTTCGGCAGGCGGAAACGGGGGCAGAACGCGATCGTGCCCGGCGGGCGGAGGTCCCGGCGGAAGATGCAGTTGCCGTCCGATCCCGGCAGCGCGCTTGCCGCCCGCCAGGAATCACAGTTCCCGCATTTGCCGCCGATGGTTTTGCCTGCCATGCCGGACTCCTATTCACTGTTCGCTGTTTGCTTCTTTGGGGTCTGCCGCCTGATTTTGGCGCGGAGAATTTCAATGGCCTCGTCCATAGCATCCACGTCGGCCTGATCGACGACCGCGCGGTTGAATAGATCGTCCCGCTCAACGAGCAGTTCGCCAAGGCGGTCGGTAAGGGCCAGTTGTTGCGGGGTAAAGGTCATCTTCGTCCCTCCCTGGTGCAGTCCGGGCAGGAGTGGACCCAGGCGTCGCTATCCGCATCCTTGCGGGCGCGCCAGCCGTCGGCCTTGGCCCGGTCCCATGCCTGGCGGAACTCGCCGGGGTACCACTCCGGCGCGCGGAGGCAAAAGTCGCAGGTGATCTCGACGCCCTCGGCGGTGCTGGTCATCATTTTCGCGCCGCCTTTCTCACCCGCCGCCAGTAATCTATCGTCGAGGGCTTGCGGCAGCCGGCGGGTCCGCCATTGTGGATTCGCGCTTTCCGCTCGTCCGTCCGCGCGTGGTAGCGGTCCCAGTACCACCGCATGACCTGGGCGCTGCGCGCCGGGTCCCAGACGTACTTGTCGTAACTCCACTTCACCCGCCCATGGCGGCAGGCGTCGGTCCAGTAGGCCCGGCCGATCTGGTACGGACCGCGCGAGCGCCCGCCGTCGCCGACGGCGCGATCGTTGCCGCCGCTCTCGACCTGGCGGATCGCCGCCAGCAGGCGGGCGTCGTCCGTCGCCGCCGAGGCCGCCGAAGCCGCCAGGCAAAAACCAAAGATGATCGATAGTCGTTTCATCGCTTCCTCATTTCGTCACGCGATCTTGCGTGTCTGTTCCGACGTCGTTTCGTCCGCCAGGTACTCGGGCAGCACGTCCGGGAACTGGCGCTCGCCGCCGTGGAGCGTGCCCGCGAAGTCGAGTTCGGCGACGGTGTACGCCGGCTCGTGTTTGGACCGCACCGCGATGTCATGCGCCGCGCGCAGCCGGTGCCACACGTTGCGGAGTTTGCCGCCGCCCTGGGCGACCTGGTGGAGGTAATCCAGCGCGTGCTTTCCCAGCCTGCCGGTGTAGCCCTGCGCGGCCAGCGTCGCCTCGGCAACCGCGCGCACGTCACGTATGGAGATCTTCGCGTCGGCGGCCAGCACGAACTGCGCGCCGAACCGGAAACGCAGTTGCTCGTAGCCGCCGGCGATGCCGCGCCTGCCGGCAAGCTCGCATTCCAGGCGCATCGTGTCGGCCAGGACGACTGCCGTGTTGCAGGCGGGATCGTCGTG